>CAMPIL010000140.1 GCA_946886375.1 uncultured Phycisphaerales bacterium | reverse complement strand
TTCCACGCCTTCCCAAGCGTCGGTGATGAGGCACGCGCCGGCGCCTGCGGCTTCAAACACTCGCGTTGCGGGACTGAACCCGTAATTCACCATGCTCTGGCGGCCGATGTTCAACACCGCCCGTGCAGAGCAATTCAGCGCGTTGTGCATGTGCGTGTACACGTGACCCAGACACCGCACGTTGTGCGGCATGGCGTGCTGTTGCCAGCCGCTGCCGCCCAGCAGAAAAGACCGATCAGGCAGCATTCGCGCGGTCTTGAGGAAGAACTCTTCGACTCTGGCCTCGCGGTCGGGCAGGCGATTGCCCAAAAACAGCAGGTCGCAGGACAGCGACGGGTCCTGCGTCGCTGGGTAATGCGTCATGGGATCAAGCGCGTTGTACACCGGCACGCAGCGCCGGGCGCCGAGCGACTTGTACGCATTGGCCACGGGATCGCCGCCGCCATAGGTCAGAATGAAATCGTATTGCGGGATCAAGGAGCGAAATGGATCGTGACAGTCGTGCAGCACGCGCTCAAGCGTGGCCGGCGCATCGACATCCCAAAAGATCGCGATGGTGTTCTCGCTTCGCCGCCGCGGAACCTCGCGCTCCAGCAGCGCATCGAAGACGCCGACGCCGCTGGCCTTGATCAACACGTCAGCGCCGCTCGCTAAGTCCAGCGCGCGCAGTGCATCGGCTTCTGTCGCCGGATACACCGTGACCCCGGCCCAGTCCGGATCATCCAAGTCGCGATGCGCCTGGCGGTCCAGGGCATCCGGCTCGAAGAAGCGGACACGGTGTCCCAGATCGTGAAGTGCGCGGATCATGCCCCGGTAGTACGTCGCAGCGCCGTTCCAGTACGCCGAGACCAGGCTTGATCCAAAAAACGCAATGTTCAACCCCTCAGGCATGGGCGGCTCCGCGTGCGGCAACAATGGCGGGCGGCGTGAACGACCGTTCCGGTGCGGGCGACGTCTTGTGCGGCGCTTCGCGACCCTCATCGAGCGTGTGATGGATGCGCATCAATTCATCCACGCGGTGCGCACAGGTGTGCCGGGCCAATACGGTCGCTCGCCCACGCTCGGCAAGAGCCGCCGCGGCCGCCGGATCAGACAGCAGCGTGCGGATGTGTTGTTTCATCTCATCGCCGCTGCGCGCAATGAGGAAGTCGCGGCCGGGCGTGAAAAGGCCTTCGGCGTCGCGCCATGGCGAACAGATCAGCGGAATCCCGCACGCCAGGGCCTCGAACACCCGTATCGTTGGAATGCCGGGCAGGCGCTCCACGTAGGGCCGACGCGGTACGTGAATGGTCAGGCGGTAGCAGGAATACGCGCCGGGGACCGCAGAAGCCGGAAGCCACCCGCCGTACTCGATGCCGGCGGCATGCAGCGCATCGCATGCGGATTGTGGATAGCGCACGCCATGCACCTTCGCCCGCAGATTCATGGCCTTGACCGGTTCGATGAGGAACTCAAACAATTCGGCCGATCGCTCTTCGTCGCCCCAGTTGCCGATCCAGATGAGATCGCCGACCGTGGAGAGGTTGGGGTTTGGCTTGAAGATTCGCACATCGGCGGCTTCGTGCCACGTCCAGGCTTGGTTGGCCCAGTGGCGGTTCAAGTAGATGTCGCGAATGACCTGGCCAAAGGCGAGGACCCCGTCGTAATGAGAAAGGTCGTACCGCGCCATGCTGGCCGGATCAGTCACGGAGCGGTGGTGCGTATCGTGGAAGAGCAGTTTGTATCCGCCGCGCTTGGCGCGGTGTTTGCCGATTCGCCGCACCAGGTCGTGATCGTTCCATTCGTGAACGATGACAAGGTCCGCGCCATCCAGGGCGTGATCGAGGTCCAGATCGGCGGCGCGATACAGAACGCTTTGCAGGTGCGGATAAGCCTCGCGGAAATCCTGCACGGCCTCTTCGCCGTAGTGCTCCAGCAGGTTGCGCAGGCTCCAGCCATCCTGCGGCTCGTACACGATGACATCGTGCCCGCGCGTCTTGAGTTCCGTGACGACGCCGCGCAGAAAATGGGCGTTGCCGTGGTTCCAATCGGAGATCAGGGAATGATAGAACATGACCACTCGCATGGTGCAACTCCTGATGTCAGTGATCAACGGTGGCGGCGCTGCCTGACGTGATGGCAGGGGAGGGGTGAGGGTGTTCGCCGCGATACAGCGCGGCATAGGCGTGCGCCATCCGCTGAGGCGTGAACTCCATCGCCCGCTGGTGCGCCCGCTGGGCCAGGTCTCTTCGCAGGCGCGGCGTCTTGATGAGCGACTTCAACCCTGCGCGAACGGCGTCGGCGTCCTCTGGATTGACGAAGTGAGCCGCGCCATCCCAGTTCTCGCGCAGGCTCTCAATGTCGCCCAGCAGCAGCGCACAGCCGGAGAGCGCCGCCTCCAAAACCGAAAGCCCGAACGGCTCGTACCGCGCTGGAAGGGCGTAGATGTCGGCCTGGCTGAACCAATGCCGCATCACGTCGTTCGGCGTCACACCCAACAGTCGCGCGTGCCGCGCGGGGAACGCCGCGTTCAACTCCGGATGTTCAATCGGCCCAGCAAGCCACACGGGCCAAGGCAGGCCGGCCGCGGCCTCATCCAACACGGAAAGATTCTTGGCCTGGTCCCACAACCGGCCGGCGGCGAACACGAACGGATGCTTGGGACCCGCGCGGAAGTTGTCCGGCGAGCGCCCATTCGGAATGACCTGGATGGGTCTTTCCGCGGCATCGAACGCTCCGACCTGGCCATAGTGACGCCGCAGGCACTCGGCCATTGCGCGAGATGGCGAGACGATCTCCGTCGCGGCGGCCAGTCCTTCGCTCACTCGGCGGCGGTATTCATCCCACACTGCGGGCGCGGCCGTGCCGTGCACCGCCTGCCACCACGACATCACGCACGAATGCGCCACCACGTACACCGGAACGCTCCACGGCCAGGACGCGTGGGCGTATCCATTCAGATGCATGACATCCGCGCCGCTTTCCTGCTGCAGCCGCATCAGCCAATCGCCGGCCGCGTCCACATCGTTCCACGCATCGCTCATCCATTCCAGGCGATATTCGCTTTCATGCACGGTGAGGTTTGGCAGCCGCACCGCCTGCCGGCGCTGATCGTCGGACATGCGGCGTCCCATCGTGGCGAGCACGACCTCGATATTCAGCGGCGCCAAGGCGCGAATCAGTTCCAGCGCGTACGTCCAGACGCCGCCAAGCGTGTCGGCCGTCATGAGCACCTTGAGTGTCGGCGCGACAGCGCCGTTGGTAGGTCCCTCCATCATGCCAAAGCGCTCCCGGCGGCCAGCCCGCCTGTGTAAATCGCATCAAGAATTTCGGCGACCTGCTCCAAACGGCAGATCTGCGGATCGAATTGTCCATCCCTCGCCAACCGCTGCGCCCAATTCACCGCAGCACGCCCTGACCACGCGTCCGGCGGCTGCGCGATGATCTGGGTTGTGCGGCGATCAAGGCGAACGGCCTCAAAGTCGTAGAACGACCCGTTCACGTTGCGCAGGCACGCCCCGCCTCGCGTGCCGTGAAAGCACGCCTCAATAACCGCATCGTGTCCCACCGGAAGGTTCCAGGAACACGCCATGCGAATGACGCCGCCGTCAGACAACTGCATCTGAGCGGTGGCGAAATCCTCTATGCTTCCAAGGCCGGCGCGGAAATCATCGATCGGACAAAACGGCAACCGCTTTCCCCCAGCGAACAGTGCGCTGGAGACGGCAGACACGGCCGGAAAATCCAGCGTCCACAAAGCGAGATCAACCAGATGGATCCCCAAGTCCATCACGCACCCGCCTCCGGACTGAATTGGATCGTAGTACCACGCCTTGTCGGGACCGTACGAGTTGTGGAAGAGCAGGTCGGCGGCGTAGATGTCGCCGAGGTGGCCGTTCTGGATCAGTTCGCGAATCGCCACCGCGCCTGCGACAAACCTGTATGAAAGGTCCACGTGCAGCAAACGATTGGCAAGGCGTGCGGCGTCGATCACCGCGCGGGTTTCCTGGGCATTGCGCGCCAGCGGTTTCTGGCAGAAGACCGCCACGCCGCGCTCCAGCGCGATGCGGGCCTGGTCTGCGTGCTGAGCGCTGGGCGTTGCAATGACAAGGCCGTCGATGCCCGAATCCAACGCCTCTTCCAGCGAAGCGGCGATCGCGGCCGCAGGCGCGCACTCACGGGCCGCGTCGCAGGCGGATGAACTTGCATCGGCGATGCACGAAATTTCCGCGACCGCCGACTCTGCAATCGCCTGCAGCCGATTGCGGCCGATCCAGCCCACGCCGAGAAATCCGATGCGAGGCTGGGAACGAACATTGGGCGCGGCTGTCCGAGAGGCAGTGAGGGGCGACGTTTGGGGCGGCGCGCTCGTAGTCTTCATATGTTGACCACCGCCTTGATGAAGCCGTCCGGTCGCTGCTCCATGAGCGAGAACGCGCGCTCGAGACCATCCAGGCCATTGATGACGGTGTAGAGGCGCGCCGGGCGAATCCGGCCGCTGATGACCGCATCAACCGCCTGCCGCATGCCGCGAACGTATTGGGCCGGGTCGCGTTCGTGCGCGTTCACCACGTCAATGCCGCGCCAATTCCATTTCTGCATATCGACGCTTCGCATGCCATCCTGGTGATATCCCGCGACGATGAGCCTGCCGTGAACAGCGGTCAACTCGCTCGCCACATCCAGGGTGTGCTGGATTCCCGCGGCCTCGATAACGCGCGCGCAGCCATCGCGACCCAGGCACCGGTTGACGGCGGCGGCGGTGGAGCCCACGTCCTGAAGAGGCACGGCATGCGCGGCCCCGCACTCGCGCGCGATATCCAGCGCGAACTGGCGCCGCGACACCGCTACGACTTCGGCCCCCGCACCTGCGGCCAGTTGCGTCAGCACCGCTCCCAGAAAGCCGATTCCAACAATCGCCACGGTCTGACCTGATTGGATGTCGCTGCGGGCAAACGCATTCATCGCGCACGCCAGCGCCTCACCGGGAAACGGCTCGCCGTCCAGAACGTGCGGCAATTTCACGACTGAATCGGCGTCAGCGATGTCGTACTCGGCGAAGCCGTGGTATGACAGCGCGGCGACGCGATCGCCAAGTTCAAGGTCCGGATGAACGCCCTCGCCAAAGGCATCAACAAAGCCCCACGCTTCGTGGCCGGGCGCGCCGGGCTTGCGCGGATATTTGAACCAATCGCGACCCTGCCACAGCGGCAGACTGGATGCGCACACGCCGCAGCCTTCAATTCGAATTCGCACCTGTCCCGCTCCGGGCTCTGGCTGTGGCGTCTGAGTCATCAGGAAATGACCCGGCGCATTGAGGCGCATTGATTGCATGGTGGCCGATGCGCGAGCCGGTTGGGAGGATTGGACGACTCGGGTATTCATCAATCTCCTGAAGTAAGTGCGCCATGCCCGGCGCGGCGGACCGATCGCGGCGGCGCGAATTCATCGGCGGCACGCTGCGAGCCCAGCCACTGCCAGAGCAATTCCACTCCCTGCCTCACATTGACACGTGGCGACCAACCGCTGAGACGCTCAAATTGCCTTGTATCGGAAACGTAATACCGCTGATCGGCAGTGCGCCACGGGCCGAAGCGCACTTCGATGGATCGGTTTGCCAATTGCTCGATGATGGAGATCAATTCGACAAGACTGGCGACGTTGGTCGGCCCGCCGCCGATGTTGAACGCCCGGCCGCCGATCTCATCAATGCGCTCCTGCGCCAGCAGCATTGCTTGCACCAGGTCTTCCACGTACAGGATGTCGCGGACCTGCAAGCCGTCGCCGTATAAAAGGATTGGACCGCCGGACCGCGCACGCAGCAGGAAGTGGGCCACCCAGCCCTGATCTTCGGTTCCGAACTGATGGGGTCCGTAAATGCAACTCATGCGGAACACGACTGTTTTCAGGCCAAAACTGCGCGCAAAGTCATGCACGGCCTGATCGGCGACGCCCTTGGAGCAGCCGTAGGGACTGTGGAAATCCAGCGGGCGCGTTTCGCCTACGCCGTGCGCGCGAATCTCCGGATCAACGGGCTCATAACGCGTGACATCATCGGCGTTCGCGGCAGCCGACCCGCGCCGCAGCGCAAGATCATCCAGCGCGCCGTACACCTTGTTTGTGGAGGTGAACAGCAGCGGCGCCGACGATTTCATCAACCGCATTTCTTCCAGCAGATTCAGCGTGCCGTTGGCGTTGACCTCGAAATCATGCAGTGGGTTCTTCAGGCTCGTCGTGACCGCAACTTGGGCGGCGAAATGAAAGACCTGCTCGGCGTGGCGCAGCGCGGTGCGCAAGCGGTGCCGATCGCGGATGTCCGCCACTTCGATTTGAACGTTCTCGCCGTGCTGTTCCTTCAACCATTGATAGTTCTGCTCAACACCAGCCCGCGAAAGATTGTCGTACAGCAGCACGCGCCGGCCGGAGCGAAGCAATCGGTCAGCCACGTTGGTGCCGATGAATCCAGCCCCGCCGGTGACCAGCACATATGAAGTCGCGCCGGATCGCCAAGGCGAATGTGCCATGCAACGGAACAGGTGATCCAGTCGGAGCTGCGACGGATTGCCGCGCAAGTCGCCATTCTTGGTATGTCCGTTGGAGCCAGAGCCGTTGTTCGATGGATGGGCCTGCGCACAGGTCTGGCGCGCGGTGGACCACAACCTGCACAACAGTTTGGGCCTGCCGTCAGCGTGCTTGAGGCCCAGGTGGTAGGCGGTCTCATCCATGTGGAAGCCATCGATCGTCACCTGATCCGGCGGCAAATCGCGCATGCTGGCCCAGTAGATGCGCTCGAATGGCTCCCGCAGCAGGTTGAGAAACGCAGTCAACTGCCCGGTTTCGTCGAATGCCCACGTCGAATAGTCCGCCTGCGTGGTCCAGATTCGCGGATGGAGTCCGCGCTCATGCAGAAGTTGTTGGATGGAGTGCAGGTCATCCAGTGCATCTTGCCCCGCGTCGCGCGGATCGCGCAGCGAACGATGCACGCCGACCACATCAATATGCTCCATCACGCCAAGGTCGATCATTCGGATGATCCACTGAGGATCAAGCAGGCGCCGCGCGGCAAGCACGGTCTTCTTGCCTTGCCGCCGGGCCCAATGGGCCGCATTGCGGATCATTGCGGCAAATTTCTCCCCGCCGCGGTCGAGCCGCACGTCCCACATGCCCAGCCGGTCCGGTTCGCTCCACAACTCAATGTGATCGAAGCAGGCGCCATTACAGGCGATCAGTTCATCGATGAAATCGGCGTAGGCTTTTGGATCGCGCGGCGGCGCGGCGATCGACGGCGCGATGCCCAGCGAAGGCGGCGTGTGAACGACGCACGGCAGGACATGCACCTCTCGTGAAAGACGCGGCAGCAGCCAGCCGTACCACGCAGGCCCCTCCGGCGTATGCCAGTCCGCCCACGATACGCCCGTGCGCAAGTGCTTCAATTGCAGTTCCGACATGTCGGCGAGAACTTGCTCAACGCGCTCGCGCTCGCCGACGCGAAACCATTCAACAATTCCCAATACTCCGCCGACGGCCACACTCTTAGTCGTTCCGTACGCGCCAGCGCGGTTCTCTGGTTGGCGCGCAGGCATGATCATACGGCGAGTCCTCGGGCTGAAAGTTCCTGGAAGGCGCGCTCCACGCCATCGCTCGCCGTCTGATCGCCCAGCCAAAGGGCCAGTTCGCGCAATCCTTCTTCCAGCGACGTGCGCGGCTGGTATCCAAGTTCGTTCTGCGCTTTGCGGATGTCGGCGAAACAGTGACGGATGTCGCCCGCGCGATATTTGCCGGTGACGTGCGGGCGAATGTGCGGCTTTCCGACCGCCTCGGCCGCCAGATGCGCGATGTCGAGAATCCGCCGCGGCTGACCGCTGCCGATGTTGAACACGGCGCCGTCGGGATTCGGGGTTTCCAACGCGAGACAAAACGCTTGAACGACGTCGCCGACGTGAACAAAGTCGCGCTGCTGGTGGCCATCCTCATAAATCAACGGCGGCTTGTCGTTCAAGAGGCGAGAAAGAAAGATCGCCAGCACTCCCGTGTACGGATTCGACAGAGCCTGACGCGTGCCAAACACGTTGAACAGCCGCAACGCGACGGTCGGCATGCCGTACGCTCGCCCGATCATCAGGCACATCTGCTCCTGATCGAATTTGTTCAGGGCATAAATTGATGCGAGCGATGGCTGCTTCGTTTCGGGCGTGGGCACCGGCGTCAGCGGTCCGGCCTCATCGCGCGGCTCCCATTGCGCGAGGCGCAATTGTTCAATCGATCGCTCGGCCTCCCGCGCAGGCTGGCCGGTGGCTGAGCGGTACAACCCCTCGCCGTACACGCTCATGCTTGAGGCGACCACGAGCCGGCCGACCGGCCGCTGCGATAACGACTCCAGCAGCACGGCGGTTCCCATGGTATTGGTGTCGGTGTATGCGCCGATTTGGTACATGCTCTGACCGACGCCAACGGCTGCGGCAAGGTGACAGACCGCGTCAACGTCTTTGAGCGCACGCCGAACTGTCGAAGCGTCGCGCACGTCGCCGACAATAAGTTCCACCTCAGGATTGAGGTACTTTGGAGGGGACGCCGGCTCGCCGTGCACTTGCGGGGTCAGGTTGTCGAGCACGCGCACGCGGCAGCTGCGCCTGACCAACGCATCAGACAGGTGCGAGCCAATGAATCCCGCACCACCGGTAATCAGGATGTTTGATCGGGCGATCTCGGCAACCATCTGGATCTCATGGAGTTCGCAACGCGTCAGTCAAGTAAATCAGGCCCAACGCCGTGGCTCATGGGCGGGCCGGTGCAAGTCACGGAATGTAATTGAGCCGAGCCTCACCT
>CAMPIL010000139.1 GCA_946886375.1 uncultured Phycisphaerales bacterium | reverse complement strand
GCGTTCGACGACACGGTGGACCGCTTCAAGACTGAAATCAGCCTGGATGCGCAGCAGAAGGTTGCGGTGGGCGAGTTCAGCGTGAAGTTCGCGTTCCGGTTGCTGTCGATGGTGAAATCGCTGGAGCGCATCGCCGATCACTGCACCAACATCTGCGAGCAGTTGATTTATCTTGAGACCGGCCACATCGTGCGGCATCTTCCCGAAGGCTGGAGCAAGCCCGCCCCGCCCCAGATGTGAGCGGGTCGTGAGCGCGGCTGCGGGGGAGGGGTGATTGTTCTTCGTTATTGAAGTGAGGACCGGGAAGGGAGGCACACACAACCCTGCGCGCGTGCGGCGCGCGGCGCGGTGGCAGCGCCGGCGGGGCTGAGGCGTGCGGTTCAGCGCGATTCCACCGACCCTCGCATTGGTCCGTCTGCAAGACTGGAATCCACGCTCACTTCGCCTCACCGGTCGTGCTGATATACTTTCGCCCCGCCTTCGCTTCTTCGCGCCCCACACCATGACCGATCGCCTTGATTCCATTCGATCAACGCTGCACGCACACGGTCAGGAGCATGTGCTGGCGTTCTTCAACCAACTGCAACCGGCCCAGCAGCAGTCGCTCTTGTCGCAGATCAGCCAGATCGATTTTGCGATGCTGGATCGGTTGATCGATGCGTATGTTCGTCGCAAGCCTGACATCGAACTTCCCAAGAATCTGCGTCCGGCGCCGTACTACCCGATCGACGCCGACGGCTCGCCGCAGTTTGATCACGCGGCTCGGTACCGCGGCATCGGCGAAGACTTGATTCGTGCGGGCAAGATCGCTGCGTTCACGGTGGCCGGCGGACAGGGCACGCGCCTGGGGTGGGACGGCCCAAAGGGCACGTATCCCGCAACCGTCGTCACCGGCAAGCCGCTGTTCCGCATCTTCGCCGAGCAGATTCTCGCCACCCAGCGCAAGTATTCGCGCGGCGGCAAGCCGCCGGTCATTCCGTGGTACATCATGACCAGCCCCATCAACGACGCCGACACCCGCGCGTTCTTCGCCGACAACAACTACTTTGGCCTGAAGCGCAACGACGTCTTCTTCTTCCCGCAGGGCGTGATTCCATCCATCGACGCGGCGACCGGCAAGCTGCTGCTGGCTGAGAAAGATGAAATCGCAGTCAATCCCGATGGCCACGGCGGGTCGATCAAGGCGCTGCGCCAGTCCGCAGCGATCGATGACATGATCGCGCGCGGCGTCGAGCATATTTCGTATTTCCAGGTCGATAATCCGCTGGTCAAGTGCATCGATCCGCTGTTCATCGGCCTGCACGCCGCCGCGCCCGACAGTTCCGCGGAATTTTCCAGCAAGATGGTGCCGAAGGTTTCCGCAGATGAAAAGGTGGGCGTGTTCTGCCAAGCCGATGGAAAGACGCTCGTCATCGAATACTCAGACTTGCCTGCGGAACTCTCGCAACAGAAAGATGAACACGGCCGGCTGCGGTTCATCGCGGGCAACATCGCCGTGCATCTGCTGAGCGTGGCGTTCGTGAGCCGGCTCACCGCAGACGCAAAACACTTCGCACTGCCCTACCACCGAGCCGACAAGAAAGTCCCGTTCATTGATCCGGCGACGGGCCGGCGGATCGAACCCGCACAGCCCAACGCGGTGAAACTCGAAGCGTTCGTGTTCGACGCCATTCCCCTGGCGAAATCGTCCATCGTTCTGCAGACCAGCCGCGTGGAAGAGTTCGCGCCGATCAAGAACGCGCACGGCGTGGATTCAGCCGCGACATCGCACCAGTTGCAGTCGGATCGTTACGGCCAGTGGCTGGCGAAATGCGGCGTGCAGGTGCCGCGGCGCGATGGTCACGTGGACGCGAAAATTGAAATCAATCCGCTGACCGCGCTGGATGCTGAAGATCTCTGTCGCATTCAACTGCCTTCAGCAATCGCCCCGCAGCAGGAACTTGTGCTGTGATCGGCGTGCGTCTCAGCGCGCCAGCCGCGGCGCATCGTAACTGCCCGCGTTGAAGCCCGCCTGCTGCAGCAGCGAAGTATGCGCGTACAGCGGCCGCATGCTTGAGTTGTGCTCGTCATCATCCGTCAGAACTGAGACCGCCGCGATGCGACCATCGCCGTTGTGCCCCATGACGTCCACGTGCAGCATGCGGTCTTCGATGCAGGCGTCCACGCGCAGCGGCTGGCGTTCCATCACGCAACGGCGCGAGCCGTTGTGTTCAATCCACGCTTCGACCATCGCCTGGTCGAGCGATTGCAGTTGCAGCGAGAGGATGAATTTCCGCCGGCCCGCCTCGCCTCGCTGATGCATCTGCGATGTCCAGCAAATCTGGATCGCGCGGGCGGAGCGCGGCGGCAGATGCGCGGGCAGGATGGTTTCGATCTGCGTCATGACGCCTTGGAAAGAATCTTCACCGCCAGTTGCAGGCCCTTGCCCGATGCGATCAGGCGCTGGCTGATGTTGTCGATCATCTCAATGAACGCCAGCATGCTGTCCAGCCGCGCGTTGTGCGACTGCACGCTTGCGGCGTCCGGGCCGATCTTCCGCGCGCCGCCGATCGACTGCGGCGAGGTCAGATCGCGGCAGGCGCGCAGCGCTTCGAGCAGCGGATCAATCTCGCGCTTCTTGCGCTCGCGCAGAATGGTGCGGAAGAGTTTCCACACGTCCTGCTCGGCCTGGAAATATTCCTTGCGGTCGCCGCGCATGTGCACGCGGCTGATGATGCCCCATTCCTGCAGTGCGCGCAGCGTCATGGAAGCGTTGCCGCGGCTGATGCCCAGGCTCTGCATCACATCGTCGGTGTTCATCGGCTGGTTGACGATGAAGAGCAGGCCGTGGACCTCGGCCATGGTTCGCGGGATGCCCCAGTTGGCCGCCATCTGCCCCCAAAGCGCGATGAATTTTTCGCGAGCCGCCCGCAGCGTCTGCGCGGTGGCGGCGCCGGGCGGCGACGTGGGAGAGCCGGCCGAACCTGCGCCGAGGGACGCATTGGATTGCGAGGATGAAGTTGCATGCCTGGCCTTGGCCATGTCGCTGGCACTATAGCGGCGAAACGGCTCTGTTCGCGCCAGTTTTCAGAAATTTTTGAAAATCTCTGAAATCCCGATGTGAACAAACCCCGCCCCCAGACGGTCTGCACATTCGCGCGCGGAACCGGCCAGGCCCGCCGGGGCAATACTGGTGAAGTTTGTACTGGAATGTTGAATGAACCACGAATGAACACGAACGGAAACGAATGAAACGCTCAGTATTCGTGTGTATTGGTGGTCATTCGCAGTTCCGTTCGATTCAATTTCAAACTGACCCGCGCCGCGGGGGCGCCTTGCAACTGCAAATTCATTTATCCTGCTCGGCTTCCACTTGCCTGCGACTGATCATGCCTGATGCACGCATCATCATCACGCGACCGCTGCCCGGCGACCCGAGCGATTTGCTGCGACAGGCCGGCTTCTCCAACGTCTGGGTGAATCCGCGCGATGAGCGGCTGCCGCGCTCCGAGCTGCTGCGCGTCATTCCAGGCGCGCACGCCGTGCTGGCCACGCCCGCCGACACGCTGATCAACGCCGAGTTCTTTGACGCGGCGGGACCGCAGTTGAAGATCGTGAGCAACTACGCCGTGGGCGTGGACAACACCGATCTCGCCGAGGCCCGCCGTCGCGGCATCATCGTCGGCCACACGCCGCACGCCGTCACCGAACCCACCGCCGACATCGCGTGGCTCTTGCTGCTGGGCGCGGCGAAGCGCGCGGGCGAAGGCGAACGCCTGGTGCGCTCCGGAACATGGAAGGGCGTCGGCCCCAACGAACTGCTCGGCACGCGCGTCATCGGCAAAACGCTGCTCATCGTCGGGGCCGGACGCATCGGGCTGGCCACCGCACGCCGATCGATCGGCTGGGAGATGAAGGTGCTGTACTGCGCCCGCAGCCGGCACCCTGAATATGAAAAACCACCGATCAGCGCGCAGCGTATCGGACTTGAAGAAGGACTGCGGCAGGCGGATTTCGTCAGCGTTCACACGCCGCTGAGCGCGCAGACCCGCCACCTCATCAGCGCGGAGCGATTGGCGATGATGAAGCCCAGCGCAATCCTGATCAACACCGCACGCGGCGCGGTGATCGAGGAAGCGGCTCTGGTGCGTGCGCTCAAAGACGGAACGATCGCCGCCGCGGGCCTGGACGTGTACGAGAACGAACCGGCTCTCGCGCCCGGGCTTGCGGATTTGCCCAACACGTTTCTGCTGCCGCACCTGGGCAGCGCGACGGTGGAGGACCGCATCTGGATGATGGAACTCGCGGTGAAGAACATCATCGCGGTGCTGAGCGGCCGGCCCGCCCCGCACGAGTTTCCGATGATGTGAATGACTGGAGAGGAATGTGGGGCTAGCGATTCTGCTATTGCGCGCAGGTGCGCACACGCCTGTGCGGACATTGCGTCATCTGTAAATCTGCGTCACTGCGTCAACGCATCATCTGTGGATGATCCGCTGTGTGTCTTTCCTTTGTGACGCTCCACCCGGCAAACGCTGCGATTGCGAACGAATTTGATTTTGCGGCTTGAACTGGCGCAAGGACCACTACAATGCGTTCGCCATTTGTTCGCCCGCCGAGTTTATGCCGTGATCGAATCACTTCAACCGATAGAGAACTGGTTCGCTTCGAGCGGGCGCACGCCGTTTGAGTTTCAGCGGCAGACGTGGCGCGCGTACCTGCAAAGCGAAAGCGGGCTGGTTCACGCGCCCACGGGCATGGGAAAAACCTACGCGGTGTGGCTGGGCCCGCTGGCGGAGTGGTTCGCTGAGCACGCGCATCCCGTATCCGCCGCGTCGTCGCACACTCATTCAACTGCGGCACCAAGCGCTCGCGCATCAGGCTTGCCCCTTCGCGTGCTGTGGATCACGCCCCTGCGCGCCCTCGCCAACGACACCGCGACAAACCTTCAAGCCGCGGCCGATGCGCTGAACATTCCCTGGAAACTGCAGCAGCGCACAGGCGACACTTCGCAGTCGGTGCGCAAGAAGCAGCGAACCGCCCTGCCGCCTGCGCTCATCACCACGCCGGAGAGTTTGTGCGTGATGCTGTCGTATCCCGGCTCATCGGAGCAGTTCAGCAATCTCCGCTGCGTGATCGTGGATGAATGGCACGAACTCATGGGCAACAAGCGCGGCGTGCAGACTGAACTCGCGCTCGCGCACCTGCGCACCCTTTCACCTTCGCTGCGGACGTGGGGGTTGTCCGCCACGCTGGGCAATCTCGACCAGGCCATGCACGTGCTGCTGGGCGCGAACCATCGCGCCGGCAGGCTGATTCAGGGCGAGCACGACAAGCGCATCAACGTCGAAACGCTTCGCCCCGGCGAAATCGAATGCTTCCCGTGGTCCGGGCACGTCGGCACGCGGCTGCTGCCCAAGGTGATCCACGCAATTGAAGCGGCGCGCAGCACGCTGCTGTTCACCAACGTTCGATCGCAGGCGGAAATCTGGTTTCAACAGATCCTCAAGGCACGGCCGGATTTGATCGGCCAGATCGCGCTGCATCACGGCTCATTGGACCGCGACATTCGATCGCAGGTGGAAGATCTTCTGCGCGAAGGCCGCATCAAGTGCGTGGTGTGCACATCGAGTCTCGACCTGGGCGTGGATTTTTCGCCTGTCGATCAGGTGATGCAGTTGGGCAGCCCCAAGGGAATTGCGCGCATGTTGCAGCGAGCCGGCCGCAGCGGCCACCAGCCCGGCGCGGCGAGCACGATCATCGGCGTGCCGACCAACGCGCTGGAACTGGTGGAGTTCGCCGCGGCCCGCGAAGCGGCGGGAGCCGACTCCCTCTCCCTTGAAGGAGAACGCTGCGCTGTGGGTGCAGCGTGCGAATCTCAAGACGCGGCGCGCACTGCCCAACACGTTGCTTCCTCTCTCACAAGGCGCGGGAATTCGCCGCACGTCGAATCGCGCCCGCCGCTTGATCGTCCGATTGATGTGCTGGTGCAGCACCTGGTGACGCTTGCAGCGGGGGATGGATTTGAGGCGAATCAACTGCACGATGAAGTTCGCTCGACGCACGCCTTTGCGCGGCTGAGTGATGCCGAGTGGCAATGGGCGCTGGATTTTGTCACGCAGGGCGGGCCCGCGCTGCACGCCTATCCGCAGTACGCAAAGATCGTGCTGGATGGGCGTCGATATCGAGTTGCCGACAAACAGATCGAGCGATTGCATCGCATGTCGATCGGCACGATCGTGAGCGACCAGGCGGTGCGCGTGGCGTTTGTCAGCGGCGCGACGCTGGGCACGGTGGAGGAATCGTTCATTTCGCGGTTGCGGCCGGGCGACCGGTTCGTGTTCGCCGGGCGGGTGCTGGAGTTGATCCGCGTGCACAACATGACCGCGCAGGTTCGCAAGGCGACGCAGCGCAGTGGAATCATGCCGCGCTGGATGGGAGGCCGCAGCCCGCTTTCGACGTTGCTGGCGGCGGCGGTGCGAAGGAAACTGGACGAGGCGCGGCAAGGCATTTACGGATCGCCGGAGATGAAACTGGTGCGCCCGCTGCTGGAACTGCAGGCGGCCTGGTCGGTGATTCCCAAGCCCGATGAACTGCTCATCGAGCGCAGCGCCTCGCGCGATGGGCATCACCTTTTCATCTATCCCTTTGAAGGGCGGCTGGTGCACGAAGGACTCTCTTCGCTCGTCGCGCACCGCATCGCCAGCCAGGCGGCGCGTTCGATGCACGTGACCGCGAACGATTATGGTTTCGAGTTGCTCTCTCGCGAACCGATTGAACTGGCTGAGGACGAGTGGCGGCAGGTGTTCACGACCGAAAATCTGGTGGACGATCTGCTGGCGTGTTTGAACACCACGGCCCTGGCGCGGCGGGCGTTCCGCGACATTGCGCGCGTGGCGGGATTGATCTTCACCGGATATCCGGGACAGCCGAAATCGGCGCGGCAACTGCAGGCTTCAAGCCAGTTGTTCTTTGATGTGTTCAAGGAGTTTGATCCGCAAAACCTGCTGCTGGACCAGGCGCGGCGTGAAGTGCTGGACCGCGAACTGGAAGTCACGCGGCTGCGCGAAACGCTGCAACGAATTGGCGAAGGCCGCATCGTGATCGTGAACACGCCGCACTTTTCGCCACTGGGTTTTCCGTTGTGGGCCGAGAGCATTCGCACGCAGCACATCAGTTCCGAGCGGTGGGCCGACCGCGTGAAGCGCATGGTGGTGATGCTGGAGAAAGCCGCGGCGAAGACGAATGGCGCCAAACGAAAAACGCGGGCGAAACGCAGCCGCAGCCGCCCATCTTCGAGCAAGGACGCGATCGCCGCCGCGTGATTGTTGAACTCCCATGACTCGCGCCGATCGAACTCGAATTCTTCCGCAGCCGCATCGACAGCGAAGCGATGCCGGGCCGTCGGCGAAAGTTTCGATCCGCTGGGCCAATCAAGGTTTTGATCTCCTGGCGGATCGCGCCGCGTACTGGAGAAAGGCCCGGACGCTGATCATCGCCGATGCGCACTTCGGCAAGGCGGCGGCGTTTCGCAGCGCGGGCGTTCCCGTGCCGGAGGCGACCACGCAATCCAACCTCGATCGCCTGACGCGCGCTTTGCAGCAGACCGGCGCGACGCGGTTGATGATCCTTGGCGATTTTCTGCACGCGCGCAGCGGACGCGCGCCACAGACGATGGATGCGATCGCTGCGTGGCGCGATCAACGCAATGACCTGGAAATCACGCTGGTGCGGGGCAATCACGATCGAAACGCAGGCGACCCGCCCGAGCAATGGCGGATGCGCTGCGTCGATGAGCCGTTTGTCGAAGGCGGCGTGCGGTTCGTGCACGACCCGGCGACGTGTGCCGACGACGCCTCGCCCGGCCGTGCGCTGCCGGCGATGGGAGGGCACGTGCACCCCTGCGCGATCCTGCACGATGTGGACGGCTCGGCGATGCGCGTGGCGTGCTTTCATGTATCGCCTGGACTGGCGGTGCTGCCTGCGTTTGGCGCGTTCACGGGCATGCACCCGGTGCGGCCGCGCGCGGGAGACCGCGTCTTCGCGCTGGGCGCGGGCGCGGTGGTTGAAGTGCGATCGCAAGCCGCGGCCCGGCGGTAAGATTCGGCGTTCATCGCGATGGCGAACGACGCGGCGGGCGTCCCTACAATCAATTTCAACCATGATGCCGACCTCGTCATCACGTTCGCAGACCGGCGGGCTGCTGGTGCGCGATCTGGGCAGGATGAATTACGCCGATGCGCTTTCGATTCAGCGGCAGATGCAGCAGGAGGTGATCGCAGCGCGCGAGACGGCCGGGCGCATGGCGTTGCTGCTGGTGGAGCACGACCCGCCGGTGATCACGGTCAGCCGGCGGGCCGGGGCGCGGCAGCACTTGATCGCGACTGAAGCACAGTTGCGCGCTGCGGGCGTGGAGGTGGCGGAAACCGATCGCGGCGGCGACATTACCTATCACGGGCCGGGCCAACTAGTCGTCTATCCGATCCTCGACCTGAACCTCATGGGGTTGCGATTGGCGTCGTACATGCGCTTGCTTGAGCAGATCGTGATCGATGCGCTTGGGCGGTTTGGGATTGAAGGCATGCGCGAAGACGGCGCGACGGGCGTGTGGGTGCGTCAAAATCAAAGAGCCCCGCATGACAATGCGAGGCCAGCCGGTGAATTGGCGCAGGGCGTTCAACAGCGAGGCGCGAAGATCTGCGCGCTGGGCGTGCGCGTTTCCAAATGGGTTTCAATGCACGGTTTGGCGTTAAACGTGACGACGAATCTGGATCATTTTGATCTGATCGTGCCGTGCGGCCTGGCGGGACGCAGCGTGACTAGCATGCGGCGCGAGTAGGGAGAAAAGGGCC
>CAMPIL010000138.1 GCA_946886375.1 uncultured Phycisphaerales bacterium | reverse complement strand
ATCCCTCGCAGTCCGACTGCGATCACGACGGCATCGGCGATGTGTGCGACGATCCGTGTCCCAATGACCGTGACGGCGACGGCATCTCCGATCGCTTGGACAACTGCTCCTCCATCTTCAATCCCGGTCAGGAAGACTGCAACCAAAACGGCATCGGCGACGTCTGCGACATCGATTTCCAAATCAGCCTCGACTGCAATAGGAACGGCATTCCCGATGAATGCGAGCCTGATTGCAACGGCAATGCCGTGCCTGACGTATGCGACATTTCCAGCGGCGCAAGCCTGGACGTCAACGGCAACGGTCTGCCCGATGAATGCGAGAACAGCATCGCCATCGTGCTCAATGAGATTCTTGCCGACCCGCCCGCTGGCCTTGCAGGCGACGCCAACAACGACGGCGTGCGCGACGATTCGCAGGATGAATTCATCGAACTGGTGAACAACAACGGCTCCAGCGTCAACATTGGCGGCTGGACGATCAGCGACAATTCAAGCCTGCGGCACACCTTCCCCTCCAACACCGTGTTGACCAACCAGTGCGGAATCGTGGTGTTTGGCGGCGGCAATCCGACAGGCCAGTTTGGCGGCATGGTGGTGCAACGCGCGTCCAGCGGCGCGTTGGGCATCAACAATGCCGGCGACACCATCACCATTCGCGACAGCCTTGGATTGCTCGTGACGTCGTACACCTTTGGCGGCGAAGGCGGCGATGACACCTCGTTGACGCGCAGCCCGGACATCACCGGCTTCCCGCTTGTGAAGCACGACGACGCCAGCCCGGGCATTGCGTTTTCGCCTGGCCGCAAGATTGATCTTACAAACTTCGGCGGCTGCTCAGCCCAACCCGACGGCGACAACGACGGCATTCCGAATGCAGTGGACAACTGCCCCACCACGCCGAATCCCGATCAAGCCGATTGCGATGATGACGGCATCGGCAACGCCTGTGACACCGATCCGGACAACAACGGCAACGGCATCCCGGACGTGTGCGAGGTTTTGCCGCCCGCCAACCTGCGGCTGAACGAAATCCGCATCGACCAGCCTTCGAGCGACAACGATGAGTACGTGGAACTCAAGGGCACGCCGGGAACGTCACTCAACGGTTTGACGATTCTCGTGATCGGCGACAATACCGCGGCCCAGGCCTCCGGTGTCATCGAGTGCATCATTCCGCTTCACGGGCACGTCGTCCCTGCGGATGGGCATTTCATCGTGGTCGAAACCACCTTCGCATTGGCGGCTCCCGCTCAACGCGATCTGGTGCTCTTCGGCGGCAGCCCGGGTGCGCTGACTTTCGAGAACTCTGAAAACGTCACGTTTGTGCTGGCTGCGAACTTCAGCGGTGCGATCAATCAGGACCTTGACACTGACAACGATGGCACGCTCGACGTCACGCCTTGGAGTCATGTGATCGACGCAGTGGGTCTGGTCCGAAGCATCGTCACCCCACCGCTTCCCGTGGGCATCGAGTATTACTACGGCGCCAGCCTTGGATTCATCGATGTCGGACCCGACGGCATGTTCGTGCCCGGGCAAATCTATCGGTGCGAAGCCACTGGCGCCTGGACCATCGGGTTGTTCGATCCGTTCGCAGTTGGCGGGGGCACCGACACCGCCGGCGCATTGAACGACGTTTGCGCTGCACCGCCCTGCCCGGCCGACATCGATCCGGTCGGCGGCAACGGCGTGGTCAACGTTAATGATCTGCTCAAGGTCATCAACGGTTGGGGCGCGTGCCCGCCGCAGCCCACCGCCTGCCCGGCCGACATTGATCCGCCCGGGGGCAACGGCGTGGTGAACGTCAATGATCTGCTCAAGGTCATCAACGGCTGGGGTGCGTGCCCGCAGTAATCCGCGAGGTCGATTTGAAGTCATCCTTTGAACCCCGGCGCAATGCGGCGGGGTTTTTCTTTCATCGCATTCGACGCGACGTGACGTGCCAAGGTTTCGATTGTCGCTATGCTTTGAGGCGTGCAATCGCTGTATGCGAAAGTCTCCCTGTTCGGATTGACCGTGCTGCTGGCGCTGGCGGAGTTCGGCCGCTTCACGCGCTTTGCCGGCTCAGCCGGATGGTGGCTTCTGTTTCGTGTTGACCGCTGGCTTCGCTGGCGTCTGCTGGGGCGGCAATTCTTCACCGTGGGCGTCGCGTCCATTCCTGTTGTGGCGATTACCGGTGCGTTCATCGGCATGATCCTGGCGCTGGAAGGCTTCGAGCAGTTTCGATCAGTGGGACAGGAGCATCGACTGGGCGGCGTCATCAACGTCTCGGTGGTGAAGCAGATTGGACCGGTGCTTGCGGCGGTGATGGTCGCCGGTCGCGTGGGCGGTGCGCTCGCGGCGGAATTGGGCACCATGCGCGTCACCGAGCAACTGGATGCGCTGCGAGCGATGGCCGCCGATCCCATTCCCTACCTGGTCGTGCCGCGCGTCGTGGCGTGCATCATCATGACGCCGCTGCTGACTATTTACTCGGACATGCTTGGCGTGTGGGGCGGCTGGCTGATCACAGTCCAGATCTATCACGTTTCACCATACGAGTACTGGGAATTCACGCGCAGCTTCGTAAGTTGGTGGGAGCCGACATCAGGTCTCATCAAGAGCGTTTTCTTCGGCGCGAGCATCGGATTGATCGCCTGCTACAAGGGCTTTACCTGCCAGGCCGGCGCTTCAGGCGTCGGCCGGGCCGCGACCGAGGCGTTCGTCGCGAGTTTCCTTGCGATCATCGGCATCAACCTGGTGCTGGCGAAGTTGCTCAACACCATCAGTTACATGTTCATTGAAGGCGGTACTCAGAGCGCGTTCGGCTGAGCCGGCAACTCCAACGGCCGGGGCAGCGTACCCTCCATGGCCTGTCGAGGAGTTTCTCATGCCACGCTCCGCCATTGCGTTCGCCCTTGCGACGATCACAGTCCTGTGCGGCATGTCGCCGCCATCGGGCCGTCCCCCCATCGGGCCGCTGCGTCGCGTTGAGCCCAAACTCTACGACCTCAACTTCAGCGTCGTGCTTCGTGCGCCGGTCCGCACCGATCAGCCGACTCAAGACCACTACAACCTTGAGCACACGCCCATTGTCATGCCCATTCTTTTCCTGGGCACCTACAACCGCGTTGACAGCGAATCCGTTGCCGCTCAACTTTGGCTGGACAACCGATCCGCCCGTCCCGCGCTTGAGTTGAAATCTGGATATCCCTACGGGCTGACGCTGGGCATCCTCAACATCGAACGATTCAACGGCCAGGAAATCCGCTGGCAGATCGGTTATCGCGTGCAGGTGTGGTCCAGCCAAATCAATGATGAAGACGCAGCCAAAGTGCCCTGGCCCGAGGAATGGCCCAAGGAGGTCAAAGACGGCCTGCAGCCGCAGATGTATGTTGAATCAAATGACCCGATCTTCAAGGACGCCGTCGAGCAATGCTCGCAAGGGCGTCTGCGCAGCGTCGCGCCCTACATCGCCGCGAAGGAACTTGTTCGCTATTGCATCGCCCAGTTGAATGTCAGCGGCGACGGAACCGATCGCGGCAATTACAACACGCTTCGTGGCATGACAATGGTCGGTGCTCGCGAGGCCGCGGCCAAGGGACTCGGTTCGCCGCATGACCTGGTGTGCGTGTGCGTCGCCATGCTGCGAGCCGCGGGCATTCCGGCGCGGCCGGTCGTGGGCGTGGAAGAAGGCAAGAGCGGACAGCCGACCTTTGTGAGTTGGGGCGAATTCTACTTGCCCGAAGCAGGATGGATTCCGTTTGATCCCATGGCGATGCGCGGCAAAGCAGTGCGAACTATGGACGTTCGCAAGCCCTGGCCCGAGTTCGGCACTCTGGAGGATCTGAATCTCCGGCTGCCGCTGGCGTATCACTTCATCCCGCCAGCCACGGTGGAAAGTCCGCGAAGCCCTGCCGTCTGGGCATGGGATCCAAGGCCTTCGCGCGATATCACCGATTTTCATCAGGTGCTGATCACAATCACATCGCGCGGCAAAGGGGTCGAAGATCCCCAATGAGAGCGTTCGTTGCTTAGAATCCCGCCGGGCTGCTCAACAGCCACAATACGATGAAGATGACAGCGAGCACTGCGATGATCAACATCATCGCGCGGCGACTGACCCACCGCTCAATTGGCTGGCGAGTGAGCGTCTGTCCGCCGATGAACGCGTGACATTTTGGGCAGATTTCCGCCTGATCCCAGACTTCCTCGCCGCAGTCCGGACAGAAGGCGGTCTCGCGATCAAATCGCTCGATGTCCTCATCGCTGGGGTCTTCATCAATCACGGCTAATCCAATTCCGCATCGGTCAGACAATCAAGCGCGTCATTGAGCAGGTTGAACGATGCCCCGCGCTGAACCAAAGCCGATGCGTGCAGCGCCGGCCCGTTCGCAGAATGCTTGCATGATGACTTCGTCGCCGTCCTGCAGGAACTTGCGCTGCGTGCCGTCTGGAAGTTCAATGGGATTCTGGCCGCGCCACGTGCGCTCAAGCAGGCAGCCGCGCGAATCTTCCGTCGGACCGGAAATCGTTCCACTGGCGAGCAGATCGCCCGGCCGCAGGTTGCATCCAGTCGAAGTATGATGCACGAGCATCTGCGCGATGGTCCAGTACATGTCTGAGAAACTGCCGCGGCTGACCAGCGCAGGCTCCATGCCGCGCGATCGCATCTGTTCCGAGGCCAGTCGCACCTCCACGGTCACGTGGATGCCCATCGCCTCTTGAGGTTGAAGGTACTCCAGCACCGGCGGGTCGTCGCTGCCGCGCTTCGGACCGTTCGCGCGAAAAGGCTCAAGCGCATCCAGCGTCACCACCCACGGCGAAATCGTCGTCGCAAAGTTCTTCGCATTGAACGGCCCGAGTGGTACATATTCCCATTTCTGCACATCGCGGGCCGACCAGTCGTTCACGATCACCATGCCGAAGATGTGACTTGCCGCGTCGCGCATTTGGATGCGCCGGCCAAGATCGTTTCCCGGCCCGATGAAGAATCCCATTTCCATCTCGTAATCGAGCAATTTACAGGGGCCGAACGTCGGAGGGCCGGCATCGTTGGCGACGGTCTGCCCCATCGGCCGGCGCATCGGCGTGCCGCTGCAGACGATGGAACTCGCCCGGCCGTGATATCCCACCGGCAGGTGCTTGTAGTTGGGCAACAGCGGGTTGTCCGGCCGAAACATTGATCCAACATTCGTGGCGTGATGGACCGACGCGTAGAAGTCGGTGTAATCGCCAATCGAGGCCGGCAGCAGCATGTCAACGTCGCCCATCTCCACCAAAGCCGCTCGCGGCTTGGCACGCTCACGGTGTGCGACTTTTTCTTCGTCCATCAAATCTCCAACCGCCGCGCGCGCCGCTTTCCAATGCGATCTCCCCAGCGACATGTAATCGTTGAGGGTGGTCGCCGACAGTGCGCAGCCGCACTCGGGTGAAATGCCCTTGAGCAGTTTCTCACTGACACACTCGCGCACATCCAGAATCTGGTCACCAATGGCGACGCCGATGCGCGGCTGTTCATCACTGCCGCGCCTTCGAAACACGCCGAACGGCAGGTTCTGAATCGGGAAATCACAGCCAGGCTGGTTCGCCGACTCCACCCAACTGCGGCGTTCGGGGTCGTGCGTTTTGTCTAATTCAGGCATGGTTACGTTGCGCAGGGCAGAAGATTCATCCGCCGCAAGTCCTCGACCGGTTCATCGAACGAACACGAGCCGAATGATACCGCGAAGTCATCTCGCCATTCCGCAATGTCCGCACAATCCAACCGGTAGGCGCGCCAGCGGGTGCCGCGCTCGTCGAACTCAAACGCTTCAATCGAATGCTCGGCGAGCAACTCGCAAACCTCGCGCTCGCTCAAAATCCCGGCCCCGGCCATCACGCCAGCCACGAACACGTTGAGGAATCCAAATTCCTCCATGTTTGCCGACGTGGAGAAATGCCGCAACGGATGATGCAGCCCGGCCGTGGCCTTGAACGGCACGTGGGCCGATCCACAGGAAGCGATGAACGCAGCAAGTTGTCCCGGCGTCGGCACGCTCGCTCCACCCGTGCGAACCTTCGCCCCGGCATCGCCATCCACCAGCGTTGCGATCAGGCCGCGCGGATCGCGATCAACGGGAATCTCGAAGAACGGAAACAAGTCAGGCGCGACCACATCCAATGCGCTTTCAATCGAATCGACCGAGTCGGCTTTCAACTCGATCACATCGATCACCCCCAGGCCTTCGCCGTCCTCATGCCGCACGTTGAATGCTTCGATCGCTGCGATATCCGTGGCAAGTTGGTCTGTGTTCTCCGCTGCCGCAGTCAGCGCACTGATTCGCCACGGCTCTGCAACGTCGTTGTGATCTCCTTGCGCTTGCCGCGCATGTGTCTCGAACTCCGCCAACCGCGACACCGGCACGATCAGCCGCCCCAGCATCCATTGCTCAGGCGACTTCAAATACGCATCGTAGTTGCGCACCGTTGGCCCCATCTCCAACTTCGCAGGCGGGAACAATCCCGCGTAGTCGATGATGTTCGCCAACAACGCCTCAACGCTTGCACGCGGCTTGTGCATCAGCCGCCCTTCCCCGCTTCTTTGCTCCATGAATCGCGCAGCGGAACCGTGCGATTGAACACCAACGCGCCCGGCTTCGAATCCAAATCAACGCAGAAATAACCCTGCCGCTCGAACTGAAACTTCTCGCCTACTTGCGCGCTCGCCAGGCTCGGCTCCAGTTTCGCATTGCGCACCACTTCAAGCGAATTCGGATTGATGCTGTCGAGAAACGACTTGCCCTCGGGCACATCGTCCGGATCGGGCTTCATGAACAGGCGATCGTACAAGCGCACCTCGGCTTCCACCGCGTGCCTGGCCGAAACCCAGTGCAGGGTGCCCTTGATCTTGCGGCCGTCCTGCGACCAACCGCCGCGCGTCGCAGGATCGTACGTGCAGTGCACTTCCGTCACTTCACCCTTCGCATCCTTCACGATGCTGGTGCAGGTGATGTAATACGCGGCTCGCAGACGCACTTCCTTCCCGGGCGCGAGCCGAAAATACTTCGGCGGCGGAACCTCCGCGAAATCCTCGCGCTCGATGTAGATCACCTTGGAGAACGGAACCTTGCGCGAACCGCCGCTGGGATCTTCCGGATTGTTGATCGCTTCCAGTTCCTCAACCTGATCGTCGGGGTAATTGTCGATCACCACCTTCAGCGGATTCAGCACCGCGAAGACGCGAGGCGAGGTCTTGTTGAGGCGCTCGCGCACCGCGAACTCCAGCAGCGCCACGTCGATGACGTTTTCTCGCCGCGCCACGCCGATTTCAGCCGCCCACGCGCGAATCGCCTCGGGCGGGTACCCTCGCCGCCTCATTCCTGCGATCGTCGGCATGCGCGGATCATCCCAGCCGCGCACGTCGCCGCGCTGCACCAGTTCCAGCAGTTTGCGCTTGGTGGTCAGCGTGTAACTGAGGTTTCGCCGTGCGAACTCGTATTGCCGGGGCCTGTGTGTGACATTCTTCGGCGCGCCGCCGGCCGCGGTGATCTGATCGATGAACCAGTCGTACAGCGGGCGGTGATCCTCAAACTCCAGCGTGCAGATCGAGTGCGTGATGCCTTCGATCCAATCGCTCTGACCGTGCGCCCAATCGTACATCGGATAGATGCACCACTGGTTTCCCGTGCGGTGATGCTCCGCGTGCAGGATGCGGTACATCACCGGATCGCGCATGTTCAAGTTCGGTGAACTCATGTCGATCTTCGCGCGGAGCGTGCGCGCACCGTCGGGAAACTCGCCCTTGCGCATCCGATTGAGCAGATCCAGATTGTCTTCCACCGATCGATTGCGGTACGGGCTTTCCCTGCCGGGCGTGGTCAGCGTGCCTCGATACTTGCGCACCTCTTCCACAGGCAGGTCGCACACAAACGCCTTGCCGCGCTTGATCAGCAGGATCGCCCATTCGTACAACTGCTCGAAATAGTCCGAAGCGTAATACTCGTGCGGTCCCCAATCCCAGCCGAGCCAGCGAATATCCGCCTTGATCGCATCCACATATTCCTGTTCTTCCTTGATGGGGTTGGTGTCATCAAAGCGCAGGTGACACGTGCCGCCATACTCCTTTGCGATGACGAAGTTCAGACAGATTGAAGTGGCGTGCCCGACGTGCGGATAGCCGTTGGGCTCCGGCGGGAAGCGCGTGACCACCTTGCCGCCATGCTTGCCGGCAGCGATATCCTGCTCGATGATTTCGCGGATGAAATCCTTGTTGTCGGGCTGAGGCGTCGGGCTGGCGGGCGTCTTGGATTCAGCGGTGGTCATGGCAGTTTGGAAACACACATGATAGCACCGCGCCACCACGCGCACGAGGCGACGATCCATCATGAAACCACCAACCGCCAGCGACCGCATTGCCGCATTCGATGCAGCAAGCAGATGGGTTGAGCGACAGTGAAATCCCCGCCCCGGATTCGGCCGCGCCCCCGCCTCCGGTAATGGATCACGCAGCGCGTGATGGCGGGCTTCGCAATGGCGGCGCAACCCAGCGTGCCTGCTGACGCGTTCCAAGGGAAGCTCGTCGTCGCCATGATCGTCGGTCTGTTCCGCGCGCGAATTGAGCCTGCAGCAGCGGAATTCGCGCCACCAGCGTTTTTGGCGACGATAAACGATTCGGGACGTTCATTGGCTGCGCCAATGACTCTACGGCGCATCCAATGACTCTCCGGCGCATCCAATGACTCTCCGGCGCACCCAATGACTCTCCGGCGCATCCAATGACTCTCCCGCGCACGCAATGACTCTCCCGCGCACGCAATGACTCTCCGGCGCACGCAATGACTCTCCGGCGCAGCGGGAGAATCGGAGGGTACGGCCCAGAGTTGCAGCCGACGGCGGAGAGTGTCCG
>CAMPIL010000137.1 GCA_946886375.1 uncultured Phycisphaerales bacterium | reverse complement strand
GCTCGACTCCAGATCGAGTTCGGAAAAGCGCGTAACCGCCTCAGCCATGTCCGCTGCTGCTTGGCATATCGGCGAGTTCTGATTTTCGTCTGCTAGATGGCTTCCTCAAAACTGACTTTCCCCTCCAAATATTCGATGATCTGTTTGTAGCCAAGCGCTTCACGGGCGTTCCGTCCCATAGCTCGGGCATCGTGGAGGCGGCGAACTTCCTCGACCAGGCCCGTTTCGATCATCTGCTTCACGCGGGCATTGATGCGGCGGTTGATCGCAGGAGCAGGGAAGTCCAGTCCCACCATCAACGTGTCAAACCGCGTCGCAAGTGAATCCCTGTGCTCGGTTGCGCCGGCCCATTGGGTTTGCGATTGGCTCAGCCGTTCGCCTGTCAATTCGAAAACTTCGATGGCGCGAATGGTGCGCTTGCGATCGTTGGGATGAATTCGCTCCGCGGCGGGAGCATCAACGCGCTCTAGCCATTGGCGAAGGTCAGGCGTGCTCATCTGTTCCAATCTTGTGCGCAGCGCGGGATCAGGCTCGGGCCCGGCCATCATTCCCCCGAGAAACGCCTGCACGTAGAGGTTCGTCCCGCCGACGATGATCGGCACGCGCCCGCGCTTGTGAATCTCGTCGATTGTGATTCGGGCCAGTTCCAGCCAGCGGTCCACGTTGAAGGAATCATCTGAAGGTTCAACGATGTCGATCAGGTGATGCGGAACTTCGCCGCGTTCTGATGGCGTGGGCTTGGCGGTGCCGATGTCCATTCCGCGGTAGATCTGCATCGAGTCGCAGGAGATGCATTCGCCGCCTGTGGGGAGTTGTCGCGCCAAGTCGATGGCCAACCGCGACTTTCCGCCAGCGGTCGGTCCGACGATGAGAATGACAGGCTTGGGTTGCGACATGTGCGGTCATCGTATGAATCGGGCCAAGCACTGTCGTTGCGGAGTGGTCGCTGGCGCAGTGAGCCAGTATGATCCGCCGCTTTCACTGTCTTTGGGCCCGCACACACCATGGCCAAGAAAACGATCGCTCAAGTCGATGTCGCCTCCAAGCGCGTGCTGACGCGCGTTGATTTCAATGTGCCCTTGGATGAACAGGGCCGCATCACTGATGACCGCCGCATCCGCCAGGCGATGCCGACACTCCAATCGGTCCTGAAGCGCAATGGAAAACTCGTGCTGATGAGTCATCTGGGCCGGCCGGAGGGCAAGGGTTACGAACCATCGGAAAGCCTCAGGCCCGTGGCGGATCGGCTGCGTGAACTCCTGCCGAGCATTAACGTGATGTTCCCGGGCAACGACTGCATCGGCCCTGAAGCCGCCCAGGCTGTGCAGGCAATGCGCGATGGCGAAATTGTGTTGCTGGAGAATCTGCGCTTCCATAAGGGCGAGAAAAAAGGCGACCCGGCATTCGCTGCGAAACTTGCAGACTACGGCGAGATTTACTGCAACGATGCCTTCGGCACCGCGCATCGCAACGACGCTTCAATGTTCGCCGTGCCCAAATTGATGGCGGGCCGGCCGCGCGTGGCGGGCCTGCTGCTGGACAATGAACTCAAGTATCTCTCCGAGACATTGCAATCTGCCAGGCGGCCCTTCATCGCAGTGCTGGGCGGCGCGAAAGTGTCCGACAAGCTCGGCGCGATTCGCAACCTGATGAACAAGGTGGACACGATTCTCGTCGGTGGGGCGATGGCGTACACGTTTCTCAAGGCGCTGGGCAAGGAGGTTGGATCCAGCCTGGTTGAATCTGCGATGCTCAGCGACGCCGCATCGATCATCGATTCGGCTGCGGCGAGCAAGACCGATCTGGTCCTGCCTTGCGACCATGTCTGCGGCAAGCAGATCAGCCACATGACGCCGGTGCAGGTGTTCGATGAGAACATTCCTGCAGGCTGGATGGGCTTGGACATCGGTCCCAAGACGATGTCGCTCTTTTCGCAAAAACTGACAATGGCCAAGACCATCGTCTGGAACGGGCCGATGGGTGTGTTTGAAACCGAGCCGTTCGACGTTGGCACGCGGCAGGTCGCCCAGGCAATCGCCAAGGCGACCAAGGGCGGGGCAATCAGCATCGTGGGGGGTGGTGATACCGCGGCTGCCGTCGAGGCCTTTGGGATGGCCGACGACTTTTCCCATGTCTCCACAGGCGGCGGAGCCAGCCTGGAAATGCTCGAGGGCAAGAAATTCGACAGTGTTGAAATTCTGGATGACCAGCGGTAACTGACCCGCAAGGATTCCTAACGGCAGAATTGGCCCCGCCGGCGCGACTTACGTGGATTTTGAATCTGGCGGGAACAGTCGCGGGCTTCTATTGTTTATCTGATTGCCGCGGCGCTGAGCCTGCCCGCCGCCGCATCGAACACGCATGGCATCGCACCGAGTCGTCAATGGGAGTTCCAGCATGAAGCTTCGAAGCATCGTCAGTGCGGCTGTGGCCTTGAGTCTCGCCGCTTCGGTTTTTGGCCAGCAGAAAAAACTTGCTGTCGGCGACAACGCGCCCGGATTGGACATCGAGAAATGGGTCAAGGGATCCGAGACCACCATTCAACCGGGGAAGGTGTACGTCGTTGAATTCTGGGCGACCTGGTGCGGTCCGTGCCGCAAGTCCATTCCCCATCTCACAGAACTTCAAAAGCAGTACGCCGACGAAGGCCTGACGATCATCGGCGTGTCAACCGATAGCGAAAAGGACAAGGTCGCGCCGTTTGTCCGCGCCCAGGGCGAGCAGATGGGATACACCGTGGCGATCGACAAGCAGGATGGCACGAAGCGCGCCTGGCTTGAAGCCGCCGAGCAAAAAGGCATTCCCTGCGCGTTCATCGTTGACCGCAAGGGAAAGATTGCGTTCATCGGCAACCCGTTGCCGCAGGCCAACGATGGCTTCGACGACACCCTCAAGCAGGTGATGACCGGCCGATTTGATCCGAAGTTGCAGAAGCAGGCCGAGCCCGCGCTGCAGGCAGCGCGCTCGGCGCGAAAGATTCGCAACTGGATGCTCGCTTCCAAGCACTACGAAGACGTTCTGGCGCTTGACGCGGCGGTGTTCGCCTCGGTCGGACTGGAAAAGTTCGAGATGCTGCTGGTGGACATGGATGACCGCGCCAAGGCATATGACTTCGCCCGCAACACGCTCATGGGCCAGAAGTTCGCATCCGACGCCGGCGCTTTGCAGATGCTGGCTGAGAAGATCGCGACTGATCCGAAGATTGATCAGCCCAAGCGCGACATGGACCTTGCTCTTGAAGCCGCTGAGGCCGGGCGCCGCCTGGCTGGCGCTCAGGACCCCCGCGCGCTGGCCGGCGTGGCGTTGATCCGGTATTACCGCGGCGAATTGGATCAGGCCATCGAACTGCAAAAACAGGCGTATTTCGCCGCCTCACCCAAGTCCAAGCCCGAATTCAAGCGGGCGCTTTCGACCTACCAAGAGGCCTCCCAGCGAGCCTCGGCCATGGTGCCCAAGCCTTCCTGAAGTCCACCGTTCAGGCTATGATTGAATCGACGCGGCGCCCGTCTGGACGCCGCGTCGATGTTTGACGCCTCCACGGTTGAGGTCGATTTCATGGCAGTAGGAATGGCCCTCACAACAATCACGAGCCTGCCTCAATCGCGTTTGGAAACCGAGCCCTGCCCGGTGGTGGCGGCGTCGATTCTCTCAGCCGACTTCGCCCACATGGCTCGCGATTGCGAGAAGGTCTTGGAGGCGGGAGCCGACCTGCTGCATCTGGACGTGATGGATGGCCACTTCGTGCCGAATCTGACGATGGGGCCGGCGATGTGCCGGTCGCTGCGCAAGGCCTTTCCGGATGTATGCCTGGATGTTCACCTGATGGTGACTGATCCGGCGCGATTCCTCAAGCAGTTTGCCCAGGCCGGAGCATCGAACTTCACCTTTCACGTGGAGGCCGTTGCCGACCCTGGCGCCTTGGCAAGCCAGGTTCACGATGCGGGCATGACTGCGGGGTTGGCGATTAACCCACCTACAGATATCGCATCTGTTCTGCCGCATTTGAAGCACTTCGATCTGATCCTGATCATGAGCGTGAATCCGGGATTCTCTGGTCAGGCGTTCATTCCGCAGGTGCTTGAGAAGGTGCGAGCCGTCAAGCCGCTGCTGCGAGCCGATCAGCGATTGGAAATTGATGGCGGCGTGAACGCGCAAACCGCCGCGGCATGCGTTGCGGCCGGGGTTGACGTGCTGGTGGCGGCATCAGCGATATTCGATTCCGGCGACTACGCAAAGGCCATCGCCCAACTGCGCGGAACCGCGACCCTCAAATCGCCTGTGCGGGGGCGAACATGAACGAGTTCTGGACCGTGAATGGTGACGCCCGAAATATCGGGGAATTCGGAGTGATGCTGTGAAGCGCAAGACAATGATGGTGAGTCTGATCCGATGTGGTCAGACAGTCTGGGACGCCGATGGTCGGCTTCGCGGCTCGACGGATTTACCGCTGAGCGACGCCGGCCGGGTCGCGGTGCAAGCCGACCTAAGTCAATCAGCGCTGGGGCGGCCATCGCTCATTCATCACCCGCCCGATGATGCTGCGACGGAAACGGCGCGATTGTGCGCCGCGCGGATGGGCGCCAAGATCAAGTCCGCTGATGGACTGGCCGATCCCAACCTCGGTCTGCTGGAGGGTCTCACCCGGCAGGAATTCGCTGAGCGATTTCACACACGCTTCAAGCAATGGGATGAAGATCCGCTTTCGCTGTCGCCGCCTGAAGGCGAGGACGTGGTCGATGCGGCCGATCGGCTGTTCAACACCGTGGCCCGGATTCTCAAGCGCAGCCGCAGCGATGAAGTGGCGCTGGTTCTGCATGACATGGGAATCGGGTTGATGAGGTGCTGGCTCTCAGACCGCCCGTTGACCGAAATGCGCGCTGTTCTGAAGGATCGTCCCCGCATTGAGCGTTACGCCGTTCCCACGAGCCTGCTGAGCGCATTGGAAGGCGCAGCATCCACCGCGCATGTGCGGTCCTAGCATTGCACTTTGACCTTTGACCCTCGCGCCGTTTAGACTTCTGCCATGACCCAGGTTCCCAGCCGCAGTTGGTCTGACGCAACGGACGTCGTCATGGCGGAAAAGAAAGCCGTTCCCGAAGGCGTCTGGATTCGCTGCCCCGAATGCGCCGAGACCCTCATTCGCAAGGCTGTCGAAAGCAATCTCTGGGTGTGCCCGGTGCCCAAGTGCCAGCACCATTTCCGCGTTTCAGCGACCCAGCGCGTTGCGCAATTGGCTGACCCGGACAGTTTCGAACCCTTGTTCGACGACATGACTCCGGAGGACCCGCTGAACTTCGTGGACCTTCAGCCTTACAAGGACCGCATTGTCGCGGCCCAGAAGAAAACAGGTCAGAACGACGGCGTGCAGACCGGCCGGGCATTCATCAAGGGCCGCAAGGTCATCCTCGCCTGCATGGACTTCACATTCCTGGGCGGTTCGATGGGGTCGGTGATCGGCGAGAAGATCACCTGCGCGATCGAACTTGCAGGCGAAAGCAACCTGCCGCTGGTCGTCGTCAGCGCCTCGGGCGGGGCCCGCATGATGGAATCGGGATTCTCGCTGATGCAGATGGCCAAAACAGCAGCCGCGCTGGCCCGCTTTGACGACCAGGGCGGCCTGTTCATCAGTGTGCTCACTGATCCGACCACCGGGGGCGTGACCGCGAGTTTCGCGATGCTTGGTGACATCATCCTTGCCGAACCCAAAGCGCTCATCGGATTCGCCGGGCCGCGCGTAATACAGCAGACGATACGGCAGGAACTGCCCGAGGGCTTTCAGCGAGCCGAGTTCCTCCAGGACTGCGGGTTCATTGACCGGGTGGTTCCGCGCAGCGAATTGCGCAGCGAGATCAGCAGCATGATCGACTACGCGGGGAAGTAATCGCCGATGAATCCGGATCGGGCAGCCTACTGTTCATCCGTGTTTCAACGGTTGCATCCACTGTTCCTCGCGTTCCTGCACGCGGCGTTGTTCGCGCTCTCGTTCCCGCCGTTTGATCTCTGGCCGCTCGCATTCATTGCGGTCGCCCCGCTGGGGCTGCTGGCCGTGCGGGCCCAATCGACGCGCGGCATGTTGCTCAGCGTCCTGGTGACGCAATTCGCAATGTGGCTGTGGCTGCTGCACTGGATCATTCCCGTAACAGCAGTGGGGTACCCATTTCTCGCGCTGTACTTGTCAGTCTGGCCCGCCATGTTCGCCTGGATAATCCGCAGGATCAGCCGTCAACGGCAGTTATCGCGGAGGCGCATGACGATCGTGGTCCCCGTGGTCTGGGTCGGCGTTGAGTTCTTTCGCGGCGACGTGCTGTTTCACGGCTACCCGTGGTACCTGCTCGGACACCCGCTGATTGCCGCGCCGGTGCTGGTGCAGTCAGCCGATCTGGCGGGGACGTACTTCATCAGTTTTCTGACCGCTATGGTTTCCGGAGTCATAGTTGATGGATTCATGTTGTCCGGGCAGCGCGAAATCGCCCGTCGCGCAGTCGTGACGGCCTCCGTGGTCGCTGGCATCTGGATTGCCAACCTCATCTACGGCGCGTGGCGCATGGATCAGAACCTGCCGCTGACGCCCGGTCCGCGCATTCTCGCCATTCAGACGAATCTGCCGCAGGACAACAAGGTTGGCTGGAGCGAGGAGGAACAGGCGCGGGACGTGCCGCAGTTCATCGAAATGACGCGGGCCGCCGCGGCTCAATCGACCCAGCCGCCCGACTTGATCGCGTGGCCTGAGACCATGGTTCCCGGCCTTGGATTTGATCCGCAGACGCTGAACCATCTTCATCTGTTTGGCGAACCAACCGCTCATCTCACCCGCTGGCCCGAAGCGGTGCAATCGCTCAGCAATGAAATGCAGGTGCCGTTTCTTGTAGGAAGCGAAGCCTGGGTGAACACATCCATCGAGGAAGACGCCGACCGCCGAACCGCGACATTGCGGCGGGAGCGCACCTACAACAGCGCATTTCTCGTTCAAGGCGATTCCCCGCCGCAGCGCTATGACAAATTCTTTCTGACGCCCTTCGGCGAGACGATGCCCTACATTTCCGCATGGCCTTGGCTGGAACAGCAACTGCTCGCGCTCGGTGCGCAGGGCATGCAGTTCAACCTTGATTCAAATCCCGACATCGCAATTCTCACGCTCCATTCGCCACGGATGAATCAGAGTTACCGTCTTGCGACGCCGATCTGTTTTGAAGACACCGTGGCGAGATTCTGCCGCAGGATGATTTATGTTGACGGCGTCAAGCGTGCGGACATGTTCATGAACCTGAGCAACGACGGCTGGTTCAACACGTCCGACGCCGATCGCAAACTGCACGCACAAATCGCGAGGTTCCGCTGCATCGAGAATCGGGTGCCGATGGTGCGCAGCGTCAACACGGGGATGAGCCTGAGCATCGATTCTGCCGGTCGTCTGATTGGATCAGTGAACGGTGGAGGCTACGGCCAGCCGCGGCAGGCTGGTTGGCTATGGGCCGAAGTGACGCTGGATTCCCGCCAAACTCTCTACGGCAAGATCGGCGAATTATTTCCCGCCTTGTGCCTGATCGCCACGATCCTGATGCTTGGCTGGACGTTTTTGTCTCGGGGGCATCGGTCGAATGCCGAACGCCGCGCGTGATTCGGGCGTACACACACGGGGCATGGGCGGGCGACTCGACGTACACTGCACCTCGAATGCTTCGAGATAAAGGGCGAAGTTCATGAGGAATCATCACACGATGGGATCAAACATGGGCATACTGCACCGCGGCGCGATTGCCGCCATGGGTTTCAGCATCATCTTTGCCGGGTGCGCCAGCGATCCGAATCAGCAGGTTTGGACGACCAAGAACCAGTCGATGCTGACGGTGCGCACCGACACCCCATCGCTGAGCCTGGGCGATGCTCCCGTGCCTTCAGGTCCGGCGGTAAGTGCGGCGGAACTTCGGCAGCCCGCGCTTTCGATTCTCCTTCAAGCCGCGGACTCGCCTTCGTCTCTGCTGCGCGCCAACGCGATCGAAGCGCTTTCGGCGGCGCCTGAAACGTTGGAGCCGATCGTCCAGCGCGGACTCGCCGATGAAAACCGCGGCGTGCGATTCGTCTCGGCGATGAGCGTGGGCAAACACAAATTCATCAACCTCGCGCCGCTCTTGGAGCCGCTGCTGCACGATGAATCCCAATCGGTTCAGGCGGCGGCGATGTACGGCCTGCGGCGCTGCGGCCGGCCGATCGATCTCAATCCCCTCTTGACGATGCTGTTGGCCGACGATGCCGAGGTCAAGGGCAATGCCGCGCTTGTGCTGGGTGAACTTGGCGACAAGTCCGCCATCGCGGTGCTGCGATCCTCGATTGGCAAGGGTCTTCATCGGGCTACGCAGGCGCGTCGGAAGATCGTTGAACTCCAGATCGTCGAAGCCATGGTCAAACTCGGAGCGACGCACGATCTGGAAGTGATCCGCGCCGCGCTGTTTGTTCCGGTTGAGGAGGCCGAACTTGCCGCGCTGGCGTGCCAGATGTGCGGAGAACTGAAGGATGGCAGCGCAGTGCCGGACCTGAGCAACCTGATTCATCGCACCGGGAAGTGGGAGCGTCCGGCGGAAATTCGTATGACGGCCGCCATGGCCATCGCGCGGATCAACCCATCCCGTATTCTGGTTGAAGTTCCCGCAGGCTACGCCAACAGCAACCGGCCGGAACTGCGCGCCCAAGCCGCACACACCATGGGAGTTATGGGCGGCAACGGAAAGCAGATGCTGGTGGCGCTGTCGCACCTTTCGCGCCTGCTGGCCGACGCCAACCCGCTGGTGCAGGTTGCGGCAGCCGGCAGTGTGCTGCGATTAGAGGCGTCAAGCGCCGGATGACGGAACCGCCGCTGGTATTGACACGAATCGACTGTAGCGGTACAACGAGGCCGTGTTTGCGTGATCGG
>CAMPIL010000136.1 GCA_946886375.1 uncultured Phycisphaerales bacterium | reverse complement strand
CTTTTTTGGTGGATTCCAATTCGCTGGGGCAAAAGAATTTTCACAGATGTCGCAAACGGCACAGAAAGACAAGCGAGAATCCGCTTGGGTGTGCGTGTCCCAACGAGACTTCTGTGGATTGGGGAGCAGTGGAGCCGGGGAGATTCGAACTCCCGTGCCGATACAGTCAGCCAGCCGCGTCTACACGTGTAGCCCATCCTTTGATCTCGGCTCGATGAACTGCGATGGGCAGCGTTTCATCTCGCCATGACAAACTTGAGTTCGCCTCCGCATCGTTTGTCAGTGTGCGGAAACTATCCCGATGTCGTCGATTCGCCACCTATCGGGCGTGAGCGGTGAATCGCGCGGACCTAATTAGGCCGCGAGAGCATACTGCGGAGTAGCAGTTATTGTTTTGCATCCTTTTATCGTGGCACGGATGCTCCACGACGCGCAACGTCAGGCTTTCCCTGTCCGGTCGATGCCATTCGGCCCCAATTGTCAAAGAGCAACGTGCGATTATAGTCAGCCCGCGCATCGCGAGAGCCGCCTGCGGCTGAGCCTGCGCCGCGCAAGCGGCCGCGCTAGGTCGCCCGCGCCGGTTTCAGCGTCGCCAGCACGGTCACCCCGCCTTTCACTTTATCGCCCTTTTTCACGTACACCGTCACGTCATTCGGCCTGGGCAGGATGAGTTCGGTGGTGGAGCCGAACTTGATCATGCCGAATTTCTGGCCGCGCTTGAGACGGTCGCCGGCCTTGATCGGGCAGACGATGGCGCGGGCGAGCATGCCTGAAACCTGCCGCACGCCGATGATTTCCTCGTGCCCATTGAGAGCAATCTTCAGGCGAATGAGGTTGCACTCATTCACCTTTGCGGATTCTTCGGTCTGCGCGTTGAGGAACTTTCCGGGCGTGTGTTCCATCGAAACCACCGTGGCGTCATACGGGCTGCGATTGACGTGCACGTTGAGCACGCTGAGAAAGATGCGGATGATCTTGGCTGGGCCGTCCACCGCCTTGTGGTGAGGCACATCCAGCACCGCGCTGATGGCGCCATCGGCCGGGCTGAGCATCGTTCCTTCCGGCAGGTCGGTTTTCACCCGGCGAATGGGGTCGCGGAAAAACGAAAGCAGCGCCAGGCCAATCGCCACAGCCAGCCACATCGCCCACCACCAGCCCAGCCACGCAAACAGCGCAGACAAAGCGACCATTCCAAGCAGGATGGGAAGCCAGACGCGAAGGCCGTACGGAGTCAGAGGCATGGGCGCGAAGACATACTATGCCTCAAAACAGCCGCTTGCTGCGTAGCACGCACGGCGTGACACAACCAATGCGAAGCCGCACGCGGCGGTAAAACTGAAATCCAAAAGTTATTCCGACGCCTTGCCCAGGAACAAACCAACAAGGCCGCAGATGATGGTGATGCCCGCCAAGCCGCCGGTCCACATCCAGATATTTCCCGCGAACGTGGTGGCGAGTCCCGGTGTTGCGCCGTTGATGCCGACGAATGCCACGATGGCCAGGCACACCATCGCCGCCAGCGCACCGATGAGCAAGCCAGCGCCCAGGCCCGAACCTGCGCCGTCATACGCTTCAACCATAATGGGCATGGCGGCAGCGGGGGCGCGTCGCACGTCATCGCCGACGGCGTCAGCAGCCGGCGCTTCAAACAATCCCGAAGCGTTTGCCGGAATCTCAATGTTGCCGTCGCCCGCGTACACCTCTTCAAGCAGTTCCGCGCCCAGCGATGTGTCATCGCTCTCACGGGTGAGGTCGAGCAATCCGCTGCCGGACCCGACGGATTCAAGACTCAGTTCATCGTCAATGGCTTCCGCGCCCACCTGTGTCTCGCCCGAGACCGCATCGGCCACACCGCTGCCGCCCAAGGGCGCCGCGCTGCCGTGACTGCTGCCGGCAGAACCGTGATCGGTGTCAAAGACGCTGATGCCGGTGCCTTCGCGCGAATCGGCCAGGCCGATGCCGGTTTCGTCTTTCAGGTCGAGTCCGGAACCGGTGAGGCCGATGGCGGAACTCGAACTGGTGTCTTCAAGTTCAAGGTGAACTTCGCCGCTTTCCTCATCGCTGCCGGCAAAAAGGTCGATCTGATCGACCTTGAACATGAGTTTGTCGCGATCGCGGAACTCCTGGATCTGGCCGCTCTTGGCCATCGCCTTGACCTCATCGGGGGTCTTCTTGAGTTTCGCGGCGACTTCCTCCAACGTATAGAACATCTTGGCCATGGCCAGAAATCTCCAACCGGCCCGCCATGCGGCAGGCGAATGCGAACGCGGACGATGGCGGCGCGGATTCTCCGTCGCCGCTCCCACCTGTGATTGTCTGTACGCTACCGAAGGTTGGCGGTTCCGGCAAGATGCAGGCCGCATGCCCCAGCCCCACGCCACGGCACGCTGACCGCCCTGACATGCTCGAAATCCACTTCGCCGACAACATGCAACTGCTGCCCGCGTGGCCGGGCGAGTCGTTCGACCTGATCTACATCGACCCGCCGTTCAACACCGGCAGGACGCAATCGCGCGATCACCTTCAGACCGTGCGCGATGACGCCGGCGACCGGACCGGATTCCAAGGCAGACGGTACCGCACGATTGAACTCGGCCGGCGCGAGTTCGCCGATTCGTTTCCGGACTTCCCGGCTTTCATGCGGCCGCGAGTCGAACAGGCGCATCGACTGCTCAAATCCAATGGCAGTTTCTTTCTGCACATCGACTACCGCGAGGTGCATTACTGCAAGGTGATGCTGGATGAAATCTTCGGGCGCGATTCGTTCATGAACGAGATCATCTGGGCATACGACTACGGCGGCCGCGCGACGCGGCGTTGGTCGCCCAAGCATGACAACATCCTGTGGTACGCAAAGAATCCCAATGACTACACCTTTCGCTTCGACGAAATCGACCGCATTCCGTACATGGCGCCGGGACTGGTCGGGCCGGAAAAGGCGCAGCGCGGCAAGACGCCGACGGATACATGGTGGCACACGATCGTGAGTCCGACCGGCGCAGAGAAGACCGGTTACCCGACCCAAAAGCCGCTGGGCATCATCAACCGCATCGTGAACGTGCATTCCAATCCGGGCGATCGGCTGCTGGATTTTTTCGCCGGCAGCGGAACATTTGGCGCGGCGGCTCTTCAGGCCCAACGTGATGCGGTGCTGATCGACAACAACCCGCAGGCGATTGCGGTGATGAAGCGCAGGTTCGCCGACCGCGATGAAGTGCGGTTCTGCGGGTGCGATGAAATCGCCCCCGAGGGCGTGGCCCAGCCGATGGATGCCGCGTCAGGGGATGATCGATGAAGTCAAACGCCGCGCCCTCGACGCAAGTGGGCATCCTGACGTTGGTGTTGACATTGCTGGGCTGGTCCAGCGTGCCGCTGTTTCTGCGGCATTTCGCGCACTTGATCGATTTCTGGACCAGCAACGGCTGGCGGTACGGCTTCAGCGCGCTGGTGTGGGCGCCGGTGTTGATCGTGGTGATGTTCCGCCGACAGATGCCGCGCGGCTTGTGGAAGGCCGCGCTGGTGCCCAGCATCGCCAACGCGGCGGGGCAGGTGTGTTTCACGTGGGCGCATTACCGCATCGAGCCTGGCCTGCTCACCTTCGGCTTGCGCAGCCAGTTGCTCTTCGTCGCGATCGGGGCGTGGATCATGTTCCCGACCGAGCGAGCGATCATCCGCCGGCCGGGCTATCTCATTGGTGCGGCGGTGCTATTGGCCGGAATGTCGGTGGTGATGTTGCTGGCGGAGAATCACGATGCGCCGATCACGGCGCCCCAATCGCCGCCGAGCGACATCGCCACCGCGCCCGATGACGCCACATCGCCAAACGCCACCGGCCTTGCCAGTTCGCACGATCCATCCGCGCACGTTCAAGGCGTTCTGCTGGCCATCGCCAGCGGATTGCTGTTTGCCTGTTACGGCCTTGCGGTGCGCAAGTACATGCACGGCGTGAATTCGGTCATCGCGTTTGCCGCCATCTGCCAATACACCGCGCTGGTCATGGTCGCGCTTATGCTCGTCTTGGGAAATCGCGGAGGATTGACGGTGTTGGATCTGGCCGGAGGCGAGTTCGCGATGCTGCTGGGTTCCGCGCTCATCGGCATCGCGATCGGTCACGTGTTTTACTACTTCAGCATTGCGCGATTGGGCGTGGCGATTACCGCGGGCGTGCTGCAACTTCAGCCGTTCATCGTTGCGATGGCGTCGCTGTCGCTATTCGGCGAACGACTGACAGCCTCGCAATGGATCGGCGGCTGCGTTGCAGTGAGCGGCGCAATGATGATGCTCGCCGTGCAGTGGCGGGTCAGTCGGCGTGCGCCGGTACTGGAAGAGCCGATTGCGATTGCGGAAGGCGAGAGCGGGTCGTAACCCGCAGCATTGCAAACAGACAGCAAACATTCACGTTGTGGGGCCCGAATCAACGGTGATTCCCCAAAAAGAATGCTGGTCATTGGGAAAAACTGTTTCGCTTCTCACGCGGGGCTTTACAATCAATGCCGTGCCCGCGCCTTGATTGCGTGTGTCTGCCGCTTCGCAACGATGCGAATGGCTCGCAAGCCGAAGATCTGGAGGTCGACATGAAAACCACAATGTCGTGCCGGCGCTGGACGCACGAGTTCGTGACCATCGCGTTGATGATTGGCGGTGTGATCCTGACAGCCGCCGCCGTGCACGCCGCGTGCAATTGCACGTGCGATCCGCTCGTGCCTTCCAACCAGCAGATCAATGCGTCCATGATGAATGAGAGCGGCGCTTCGCCGACGCACTACGTTTCTGCAGGCGGCCCGGGCGGCGCCGCTCGCGAAATCCGTCACGGCAACTTATTTTCGAGCGGCATCACAATCTCGCACGTGTGCATCGCGCTTCAATCTCCCAGCGGTCAGCCGGGCGAACTCGCCAACGTGCAAATCTATCAGCCCGATCCTGATCCGCTGAACTTCAATTTGCCCGGCGCGTTGATGTACACACAGCAATTCCAGATCAGCCCTGGTTTCAATGGTCATCAGATCGTGCAATTGGTCACGCCGCAGGTCATGATGGCAAATTACTGGCTGGTGGTGGCGTATCCCACGGCTCAGCCGGCGATCGGTCATCAAGGCACGCGGCCGCGCACGCAGGGAAATTCCGCGGTGTACATTGACGGCCCGCCTTCGCCGGGCTTTACGCCCGGTTGGAAGTACTACGACGATCTGGGCGGGCCGGGCGGAACAGCGGGGTATCTGGGCAATGCGCCAATTATTCGGCCGCTGAACATTGGGCCCAGCGGATCGGTGTGCCCCTATGACCAGCAGTGCTGCACCACAGTCTGCAACCTTGAACCGGGATGTTGCATCGTCTGGAGCCCGCTGTGCGAGCAATTGGCTTTTCAGAATTGCTTCACCGGCGGGTGTGATGCATGTCCGCCGCAGGGCATCAGTGAGGGCGAAGCGTGCGATACGGACATCAATGGCGGGTGCGACACCAATGGCGCATTTTCAACGCTTTCGTGCAACACTGTTGTCTGCGGCACGCTGTGGCGACATTCAATAACGGGCATTCCCGATACTGACTGGTATCTCATCGACGTCGTTGACCTTGATGGCGATACGCACTCGTTTTTTACATTCAACGTCGAAAGCGAAGCCGCCATTGAAGTCCTGTTGCAGAACGACGCCTGCCCGCAGGACATTCAGCATGTTGTGTACACCGGTCAAAATGTGCCTGTGTGCATTCCGAAGGTCTTCGGCGGATCGGTGCCTTCGCCCGGCCGGTATCGAATCTCAATTCGCCCAACGAGCATTGCAGGGATCTGCGCGCAGCAGCGAAAATACACGCTGTGGATTACGGTGGATGATTGTTCATCAACTCCGCCGCCGTCCAATGACTTGTGCGCCAACGCCGGTTCGATTCTGTTGACGCCGGGCACGCTGACCTTTGACAACACCGGGGCCGCCACGGACGGCCCGCCTGAGCCTTGCGGCTTCAGCGGCTTGAACGATGCGGATGTCTGGTTCACCTACATCGCACCGTGCAATGGCACGGTCACGATGTCGCTGAGCAGTTCATTTGACCGCACGCTCGCGGCCTACACCGATTGCCCGCCGCCGCAGGCGTCTGGCGCGCTGATTGATTGTGGCGTCGGCCTCGGACCGGCTGCCGCAGTCATTTCGTTTCCCACCATTGCAGGCCAGGTCTACATTGTCCGCGCGGGTGGGGTGGGCGGCGCGCAGGGCATCGCGACCCTGCAGGTCGATTTCCAGTCGTGCGCTGCGGACATTGCGCCGCAGTCCGGAGGAAACTGCCAGGTGAATGTGAATGACCTGCTCGCGGTCATCAACGCTTGGGGGCCGTGTCCGCAACCGTGTCAGCCGTTCTGCGCGGCCGACATCACTTTCGATTGCAACGTGAATGTGAACGATCTGCTGGCGGTGATCAACGCGTGGGGGCCATGCCCTTGAACAGTGAGTGATCGCGCCGGTTCTGTTCGTTTCAATTCTCGTCTTACTGGTCGCGTAAGCGCTTGTCGCGTCGCGATTGCTTCTTCTGCGAGCGGATGCGCTTTCCGGCCAGCCGCTTTTCAATCATCGCGCGCGTTGGCTTCTTCTTCCTGCGTACCTTCGGCTTCACCAGCGCGGCTGACACCAGTTCTCGCAGACGAACAATGCATTCCTGTTTATTGTCCAATTGCGACCGATGCGTCTGTCCATGGATGATGATTTCATCGTTTTGCGTCAGTCGTCGGCCGGCGTTGTGTCGCAGGCGGGCGATGGCTCCATCATCCATGCCGTGAATGGCGCGAAGCGGCACGCGCAACTGCGCCCGCGTGTTCAACTTGTTCACGGCCTGTCCACCCGGTCCGCCGGCGCGGGAAAAGGTGAAATCCGCGTCGCCGCGTGCGATCCAGACGCCCGGCCCGAGCGTGATCATTGCGTGGGATTGGTCCTCGTGCGCCTTCGTCATCGATTCGCGCCTTGTGCCTGCGGCGGATCACGATAGGCTGTGGCCCCGTGAACGCAACTGCACCATCGCTCAAGGACAAAACCGCTGCACATCGCCTTGTTCGCCGCTGCGCGAGATTTGCGGCGACGTTGACGCTTGCGGCATGCGCGATGCCGCTGACGGCGTACGCCGAGGATGGTGACGGCGACCACTCCTTCGAGTTCACCTTCACCCCCGGCGTGTGGCTGACCCGTCTCAACGGCAGCGCTTCGCTGGGCAATTCGCCCGCCGCGGCCGACATCAGTTTCGAAGACAGCTTCGATCTGGATGATTTAGAGACTGCCTTCTCAGGCGAACTCAGCCTGCTCATCGACGACCAATATCAGGTTGAAGTGCGCGGCTTGCATTTCTCCACCGACAGCAGCGGCGTGTTTGAAGGCGACACCCAATTCGGCGATCTGGCAATTTCCGATGGCGATGCATTCGACGCATCGCTGGAGTTGACCACCGTCGCCGCCGAGTTCAGCGTCTGGCTGTGGCAGCCCTATTGCATCGGCAAGACGGCGGACGGACGCGACTGCCACCTTTCATTGCGGGCCGCGCCGCTGGTCGGTGTGCGGTATTTTCACGTTGATCAATCGCTCGAAGTCTCCGGCATCGGAAACCAAAGCGCTGAGGGCGACTGGATTGCCCCTTACGCGGGCCTGCAGATGCAGTTGTACGAGGACCTGCCGGTTTCCTTCCCTATTCTTGATGGTTTTGAGATCGGCGCGGGCGGCGGAGTTGGATTGGTCGTGAACGAGGACATCGGAACGTTCATCGACTTGCGTGTAGGCATGACAGCGTACTTCTGCCCCAGTTTCGGCTTGGGAGTTGGCTACCGCCTGCTGCATCTGGACGCCGAGGATGACGATTACGCATTCGACGGCACGCTGCAAGGATTGTTTTTCTTTGGCAAGGTGCGCTTCTAGGAATTGGGGCGTCCGGCGGGTTCTTTGGCGGTCCGCAACCGCCTACGATGAGGCCACGATGTCTGATTCCATCCTTCCACGGCCGAAGCGAAATGGAAAATATCAGCGGGCGAAAATCCGTCATTTTCTGTTCACGGTCGGCCCCAATACGTTGAGCGGCGGGCGCATCCGTCGCCGGCATTTGGCGCAGGACCTCATGGTCCGCGAGGTTGCTGTTTCCAGCCCGCGCTGGCCAAAGGAGTTTGACGGCCTGCGCATCGGTCATGTGAGCGACTTTCACCTGGGGCATCTGCTTCCTCTGGAGCGTGCCCTTGACGTGGTCGAACTGCTGCGCGAGCAGGAGCCCGACCTTGTCGCCTGCACCGGCGACGTGGTCGATCTGGAGCATCACGAAGCGGGCCCGCTGCTGAGTGCGCTGGCCGGCCTCAATGCACCGCTGGGTTCCATGCTGGTGCTGGGCAATCACGATGAACTGCACTGCGGCGCAACCGTGACGCGCCTGGCGACCGACGCCGGCGTCACCGTGCTCGAGAATGAAGCCGTCGAGATTCACCACAACGGCAATCCGCTGACCATCGCGGGCATTCACTGGGCCAAGTCAGCCGTGACCTGCGCCAAGCACGTGGACGCCACCTGCGATGACAAGGTCAATCTGCTGCTGGCCCACAATCCCAAGGCGTTCCTGCGTGCTGCGGAACTCGAAATACCACTGACGCTGGCCGGCCATACCCACGGCGGGCAGATCGCGATGAAGAACCGCCGCAACGCGAATCTGGCGATCTCGCACCGTCACCGGGCGGGGCTTTTCGCCGATGGACACAGCCGGTTGTACGTCACCGCAGGCGTGGGCGCGTGGTTCCCCTTGCGGATCAACTGCCCGGCTGAAATCGCCATGATCACCATGCATCACGAGCCCGAGCCGGTGATTGCGCCGCCGGTGAACATCAAGCGCAGTCTGCTGAGGCGGCGGCGGCTCGCCTGAAAAACGGGTTCGATAAGATTGCATGATGGCGTGGCTCTCACAGCCGCTGATGCTGCTGGACGGAGCGACCGGCACTGAACTCGGCCGGCGCTGCGTGGACATCTCGCTGCCGCTGTGG
>CAMPIL010000135.1 GCA_946886375.1 uncultured Phycisphaerales bacterium | reverse complement strand
TCACAGCCGCGGCTGTGATCAGCAGCCATCGGTCTATTGATTCCGGCACATGCCCCATGAGCCAGAGCGTGAATTGCCCGCGCAGTCCGGTGGGAACAAGGTGCTGAAAGAACATGATGCCCGCCCCGCAGATGGACGCAACGATCACGCCGATGAGCACCAGCGAAACAGGATCGAGCACGCCGCGCCGCTGGCCGAGCAGGTACACGATCCCGAGCGCCGCCAGCGCGCCGATCACCGCGGGACCGGTTTGCGTCGCAAGGAACAACGACTCCATGTGCATCGCGTAGGCGAGGTACATCGCAGCCATCACACCCAGACCCGCCCCGCTGGACAATCCGAGGATGAACGGTTCAGCAAGCGGGTTGCGCAACAACGCCTGCAGGAGCACACCCGACATCGCCAGTGCCGCGCCCACGATGGCGCCCGCCCCCAGCGCGGTCCAGCGAATGCCCGCGTAACTCGCCTCAGGCCACGCCAGGCTGATTGCATGCGTGAATGGATCGCGATCGATCAACAGCCGCAACAATCCGATGCCAACGACCAGCAGGACCAAAAAACCGAATCCCAGGTACCGGCGCGAAGACGTGACGCTCACGGCTGCTCGGCCTCAAACGATTCGAGAATCTTGCGCAACTCCCTCGCTACTCCCACCACGCCCGTGCATGGCATGAACGCATCGGGATGCGTCAGAATCGCCAGCCTGCGCTCGGTCACCGCCGCAATGTCAAGGTCCCAGACCGATCCGATCGCCGAACTGACGTTCTCCGGTTTGGCTCCGGGCTTCACCACAATGATCGCCTGCGGATTGATGCGCACGACATCTTCGAGCGAGAAGGTAACCCAATCGCGGGCTTCGGTCGCATTGGTTCCACCCAGCGCGGTCAGGATGCCATCGAGATACGTGTTCTTGCCGAACACGCTGACCGGTGCAACTGAGTAGAGCATCATGACCGGCCCGCGAAACATCGGCTTGCTTCCGGGGCTGAGCGCTTCCGCCATGTCGTTCATGAACGCCGCCGCCTTCCGCGATGCATCCGAGAACTCCGCGGAAGTTGGCTGGAACAGCGCGCCGGGAAGATCGCGCACCATTGTCTCGATGTCCTCCAGGCTTGTCAGTCTCCAGGCGGATACCTTCCAGCCCTGCTCGCGCGCGACCTCGGTCAGGTGAGGATCAACGCCAGATTCGGGTGGCTGCACCAGGATGTGCGTCGGCCGCAGGCGAATCGCCTGTTCGTAATCGAAGTTCATAAGGTCGCCGACCACGGGGATTGATTGATCCAGCGAGGCGCAATGCGGTGTGCGGCCGACAATGAGATTCTGGAGCCCGAAATCCACCATCGTCTTGGAAATGGCCGGGCTCAGCGAAATGACCCGCGGCTGGCCGGCGGATGCCGCAGGCTTCTGCGCCGCACTCCGATGGCAGGCCGTTGGGACGGTCCAAAGGACCCCCGCCGCCAGCGTCGCCATGAGCAGATTTGACCATCGCATTCGGTCAATCGTACAGTGGTTCAGACCGGCGATACAGGCGCGGGCTCGGCCGGGAAAGGACCATCACATGGATTTGCTCAGCGATTTGCGCAACTTGTTCGCGCGCAAGCACAAACCCGCGGTCATCGATCTCACCGCGCCCAGCAGCGAACCCGAACCGGCTTCGGATTATCGTCCCAGCACGGACACGCGTCCGCTGCGGTTGCGCCCCGTTGATGAACGCTCGCCCGAACACGATGAGATTCTGCAGACGCTCGCCGCCGTGAACGTGCGTCTCGATCAACAGGCCGAGCAGCACGATCAGGCTCTTGAGCGCCTTCGCGAGATCGAAGAACTGCTTCGGCACGCCGCGAGCCGCATTGATTCCATTGAATCGCGCAGCAGTCAGACCGAGACGGATCGGCAATCGCGTGAAGACGCGCTGGCCACACTTCATGAAACCATCAGCCAGCACGCGGCGGTGCTTGGACTGGTGCAGCAGCAACTGGACTCAAACAGCCAGTCCACTGCACGCGTCGTCGAAGCGCTGTCGGGTTTGCGCCCCATGCTCACGGACATGGCCGAAGGCGATCGCCGGGCCGGCGAATTGCTCTCGGACCTGTCGCAGGCTGCGTCGGAGCGTGAAGTTCGCGCAAACGCAGCCATCGCGCGCTGGCGGGCGATGGCCATCACTGTCATCGTGCTGAGCGCGCTTGCGGCCGGCGGAGCCGTGACTGCTGCGATCATCCTGGCCGTGCGCGCGATCTGAGGGCGATCATTCCGCCGCGACCAACTGCGTGCGGCTGAGCCTGCGGTACAAATCGCAGCGTTCGAGCAGTTGCTCGTGCCTGCCTTGATCAACAATCTGGCCCGCCTCCATCACCACGATGCGATCGGCGTTGAGCACGGTGGAAAGCCTGTGCGCGATCAACAGCGCGGTGCGGTTGCGGCAGAACTCCGTCAGGGCCGCGTTGATGTGCGCTTCGGATTCCGCATCGATCTGGCTGGTTGCTTCGTCAAGAATGAGAATCGCTGGATCGCGCAGAATCGCCCGCGCGATCGCCAGTCGTTGCCGCTGCCCGCCGGAAAGCGAAGCGCCCTGCTCAAGCACGTCTGCGTCATAACCGCCGGGGTTTCCATTCTTGCCGTCCACGCCGGGAATTCTGCAGATGAAGTCATCGGCATGGGCGCGGCGTGCGGCGTCAATGATCGCCTCCCGGCTCATGCCATCCATGCCGAACGCGATGTTCGACGCCACGCTCCCGCGAAACAGCACCGTCTCCTGCGTGACCACGCCGATCTGCCGGCGAAGGTGCCGCAAATCCATCGCGGCAATGTCGTGACCATCGATCAGAATCTGCCCTGCATCGGCGACGAGCAGCCGCGGCAACAGGCTCACCAGCGTCGTCTTGCCGCAGCCGTTGGGGCCGACCAACGCGACACGTTCGCCATGCAGCACGTTGAGCGAGATGTTTCGCAGGGCCGGCTGAATCGCGCCGGCGTAGGTGAAGGTGATGTTTCTGAATTCAATTGACCGCGAGTGTCGAACCGCCGCTTGCGGCTTGGCCCGTTGAACTGCAGCCGGTGCGACCTCGCGCGGCTCGGTCATCAAATCGGCAAGCCGGTCGGCCGGCGCGCCCGCGGATTGAATCTCGTTGATGAATCCCGTCAGTGGCCGGATGGAGGCCGCCGCCATCGCGAGGGAACCCAGCGTCCATGTGAGATCGTTCAGCGATTTCGCGCCGGAGAGGACGCTCTTGGCGGCGACCGCGACCAGCACAAGCACGACGAACGTTGTCAGCGCCTCGACCACGGGCGAAGAAAGCGCCCGCGCGGTGCGCACCTTCAGTTCGTGCCGAACCGTTTCATCATTCATCTGCCTGAAGCGGCGGATCGCTTCGTCCTCAGCGGTGTTCGCCTTGACTGAACGCAAGCCCTGCAACGTTTCGGTGGAGACGCGCAAGAGGCCTTCCTGGGCCTTGAGCGAACTGCGCGTGCCCCTGCGAATGCGCTTGCCGAGTTTGCGCAGCACGATGCCCAGCAGAATGACGGTGGGAATCGCCACCAGCGTGAGTTGCCAGTCGATGAAGCATGCGACGAGGAACGCCGCTAGTCCCTTGAGCATGCTGGTGGCGGTTTTGCTGACCAGCGCGATCATGCCGCGCTGAAGTTCCGCCGCATCGCGCAAGATGCGCGCGATGAATTCCGAAGGACCGCGCGACATCACGCGGGCCAGCGGCATGTGGATCACATTGTCAAACGCCTCTTCCCGGATTCGCGCGATCGCGCGCGTGGTGATCGTCTGGCTGAGGTATTGGTGAATGAAATTCGCGATTCCGCCCACGATGGTGAGGACGCCGATCACGCCGAGGATGAGCAGCACGCCCCGGAATTGGTCGGCGGGCAGCGTTGCGATGAACGGCTCGGGAATCTGGTATCCGCCCCAGCCGCCTTCGGCGTTGAAGTCTCGCGCCACATCCACCAGCGACTTGGTCGAGCCGGGCGTGAGGATGATCTTGAGCAGCGGCCCCATGCTCACCAGTCCCGCGGCAAGCCCGCCTGCGGAAAAGCATGCAAACACCATCGCCCAGAACAGCGATGACTTTTCGTGCAGAAGATGTTTGGCGAATCGCCAGAAATTCGTCATGGACAGTTGAACCGCAAATGAACGCCGATGAACACGAATGGTTCCGCGCTCATTCTATTTCCTCTGCGTGTATCTGCATTCATCCGCGGTTTCATTGATAAAGTCTGGCAAAATCTTTCCAGAAGCCCGGATACGACTTTGCCACGCACTTGGGGTTGCGAATGGCCAGCGGCACGCCGTTGGGCGGATTGAGACCGAGCACCGCAAAGGCCATCGCCATGCGATGATCGTTGTAGGTTTCGATGATGATGGGTCGTTCGACTGACCGTGCTGCGGTGTCCTCGCGCGATTCTGCCGCACGGGCGCCACTCGACCCCTGCGCGTTGGGCGGTGTGATTTCGATCCAATCCTCACCGGTCTCGATGACGCACCCCACCTTGCGCAGTTCAGTGGCGAGAGCCGCGATGCGGTCGGTTTCCTTGACGCGAAGCGTGCGCAGGCCGGTGATTCTCATCCCCGACGGCGCGCGCGCAACAATAACTGCGACTGTCATTGAGCTATCGGGCGTCAGACTGGAATCAGTGTTCGGATTCCCAAGACTCAATTGGTCCGGTCCTACAAGTGCAGAACTGCAAATGCTCCCATCAACGTCCTGCAAGAATTCAAATTGGCAGCCGAACAGTTGCGCGATATCCAGACCGAATGATCGATCTGGTTGACCCGACGCCAGCGGTTGCATCGGGATCGTCGCTCGCGATCCTGGATTCAACGCTGCTGCACCAAGCCAGTAGGTGCAACTGCTCGCATCTGGTTCGATGGTGAATGAGCCGCAACAAATCAGCTGATTTGGCAGATTGATTCGTCGGTGCTGCATTTCATCGCTCTTGGCGTCCTTGATAAACTCAGTAAGTTGAAGCGGCAACAGCCACTGGTCAAGTGTCCATGTTGTCAGGTATATGTAACTTGAGCTTGTGGTTTGCTCGACAAATTTCAGAGAGATTCCTCGCTGCAGCTGGCTTCCAATCAAGAGCAACGCCGAGATGAATTGGCTGCTCGCCGTTTTGCGAATCTCAATCTCACCACCAACAAGCGTGTTGTTCGGCACCACGCGCACCGGCAACCTTCCTTCTTCATCGACATACTCAATCTGCGCCCCCAATTGCCGCAGCATGTCCACGCCTTCTGCGATCGGCCGCTCTCTCATCCGCGGCGATGCATCAATCACCACCGGCTCCTTCGCCAAACAGGCGCATGCGATCATAAACCGCGTCGGTGTCCCCCCCTCTCCCATGTATAAGTTTCCGCCGCGCGGGAAGCAGCCGGCCACGCCTTTGATATACACATCCTCGCCATCGTGGTTCTCGCCCTTCACCCAGCGCGCTTCCGCGCCCAGCGTGCACAGCGCATTCAACAGATGATCCGTGTCATCCGCGCGCAACGGCCTCAGAATCTTTGATTCGCCTTCCGCCAAAGCCGCCAGCACATACGCCCTGCATGTAATGGATTTACTTCCGGGCGGCGTGATCGTCACATCAAACGGCTTGGTCAGCGGTTCAATCGGCAACGGATCGGGCAGTTGATCCAGTGGCAACGTGTAGTTGATCTGAGGCATGGCGATTGACAACTTACGATTTAGGATTGACGATTACGCGCTGTTGACTTCAATCGCAACACAAAGGCACTCACATGAACGAAACGATGGTCAAAGATCGAACAAAACAACTGGGGCTGCGAATCATTCGCCTCGTGCAGGCTCTGCCCCGAAATGACGTGGCAGGAATTCTTGGCAAGCAACTCCTGCGTTCGGGCACATCGGTTGGCGCCAATTATCGCGCCGCCTGTCGAGGACGATCGCCTGCGGACATGATCGCCAAGTTGAAGATCGTTGAAGAAGAGGCGGACGAGTCCTGCTATTGGATGGAACTTCTGATCGAGGCGAAGATCGTTCCATCGAAGCGTCTGCAACCTCTTCAACTAGAAACAAACGAGATTCTCGCCATGACCGTCGCATCCATTAAAACATTGCGATCGCGCTCCGCTTCGAACCGCACCGCCAATCGTCAATCGTAAATCGTCAATCCTAAATCGCCAATCGTCAATTTTCCTTCCGAAACACCGCCACCACATCTTCAACGGGAATCACGAACAGCCGGTTGTCGCCTTCGAAATCAACCGGGATCGCGCTCTTGGGCGCAAACAGCACGCGGTCGTACTGCTTGATGGGATAGTCCTGATCGTTGGCGATCATCGCGCTGATCGCGACGATGCGGCCGGTGAGCGTGGGAATCTCGATCTTGTCCGGCAGGTGGATGCCGGTCTTGGTCTGCTTCTTGTCCTCATCCTTGCGGATGAGCACGCGCTTGCCGATGGGCTCGACGGTTTCGATCTTCGATGTGCCTCTGGGTTTGGTTTCGGCCATGACCAATCATAAACATGGATGGCGCAAATGACGAGCAGACCGCACGGTCCATGCCCCGCAGCCGCCTCTGACGAGCCAGCCCCCAGCGCGGCGCCGCAGCGAAATTTTGCTGGCGAGGAAAACGGAAGTTGTGCTACTCTGCCGGACATGCCGCATCGACTTGAGCCCTTGATCCGCGAGATTCCCGATTTCCCCAAGCCGGGGATCGTGTTCAAGGACATCACGCCCCTGCTCGCCGACGCCGCGGGACTGGCGCTGGCGGTGGAACTCATGGCCAATCCGTTCCGAAAATTGCACGTTGATCTCGTCGTCGGGGCCGAGTCGCGCGGCTTCATCTTCGGCACCGCCATCGCGCAATCGCTCAACGCAGGCTTCGTTCCCGTGCGCAAGCCCGGCAAATTGCCGCACACGCGCAAATCGAAAACCTACGCCCTTGAATACGGCAACGACACGATGGAAATGCACGCCGACGCCCTGATGGGCGGGAGCGGCGAGCATCGCGTGCTCATGGTCGATGACCTGCTCGCCACCGGCGGCACGATGAAGGCCTGCTGCGATCTCGTCCAGGACCTCGGCGGCCAGATCATCGGTATCTCAGTGCTCATCGAACTGACCCTCCTCAACGGCCGCGAACGAGTCAAACCCCACGACGTGGCGAGCGTGTTGAAGTATTAGAGGATGGGGCGAGGAGTTGAGATGTGACTTCTGGCGAGCAATGAGCCTAACAATTCAGATATCGAATCGGATTCGCTTCACCCTTCTGGAACAGCCCAGCGACGGAGCAGCCGACGAAATCACTGATTGGAGCGGAAGCAGAAACGGCTTTGAACTTTCTGCGCGATGGCTCATTCGACTCGGACCACACCACGTCAACATAGGCTGCGCGGACGATTCCTCTTGCTACAGCAAGGACTGCGTGTGCCTTCGTAGCTTTCGTCCTGCTGATCTTCCAGTCACCGCGCACCGATTTGTAAATCTCTGATGGCGGCACGGCATGGGCCGGTCCATAATTCTCGATCAGCCGCTTCCATTTCTTTTCAATCTTGATCAAAAGGAGCGGCATATCTGACTTCAGGGGCTTGGCACATAGCTCCGATGCCAGATCGATGGCATCTGCAAAGCCATCCGCGGTGCCGTGTCCTGAGACCTCATTGAGCAACGTATCCGGAGAAATGTAGTTCACCATGTCGATCAAACTTGCTTCCACAAGGAATGCTTCATCTTCCGTCAGGCCGGATCTACAGATTTTCTGTACGACAACATCGCCCCGCGCTTTGATCTGATGAATGAGGTGCAGTTTGGGGGAGACCGCATCGGACGCGGCCTCCTGTGGTGAAATCTCACCAACCGCATGGCAAAAGACGCGATTGCCTTTGCCCTTGCCGATGTAAAATGGCTTCCGGGCTCCCGGCTCAAAGAGGGCGTAGACGTAGTGTCCCAATGTCTCTTGCGCGGCTGCGTCAAACATCCGTGCTATTCTACGTTCCAAATGCCAAACGGCCACGACAGAAATTGGATAAGACTGTGCGCCGCTGTCGACGGCTTCCGTGCGCGATATGGGAAGTGGCCGAGTCGTATCCGTTTGCATCCGCTTTGCCTCGACGATCTTCGGGACATGTTTGCTCCGGATGATTTCAGGCACTTGTCGCAATCATTGGAGCTCATTGCTGACGATTCGCCGTTCATTGCCGAAGATACAGATGGCCGTTCCTACTCGTATGGCGACGAGGGGTTTTCAGAAACAGAGCCAGATATGCGTGCAAGTCATTGGCTCGGCATTGAACCATTGCCTGGCGATCACTATTGAAGCGATACCTGATGTGGTCACGCCGCTTCGAGCAGATTGACCCCGGAACCTGCTCAATCTTCATCTTTCCCATATGCGACCGCGCGGCTTCGAGTTGACGGCTGACATCGTTCTTGCCATTCGCTGAAGGTGGAAGCAGCAAACTATTTCTGGGGGCGTTGATCTGCTCGATGCGCAAATTCGCCCCGAAGGGGCGCGGGGCTGTGGCCACGGGTGAAGCGAAGCGGAACCCGTGGAAAGGTGCGTGTATTCGAGTTTGCCCAGGAGGGACAACGGAATCGTTTGAACTCACAGCAACGGAATCGATCGAACTCACAGCGGGATGAAAGATAATCGTGCGCCTCCGTCGCCCCTGCCGGGGCGAGATTGAGAGATGACGTTCTCTCCACGGGTTGCGCTCGCTTCTCCCGTGGCTACATTCCATCGCTCCTTCGGAGCGGAACCCAGGCAGGAGCGAAGCGCAACCACGCTGGATGACAAGCAAGCAGGGCAGATAGAGCGATGCAAGACGTGAAACCCACCATCAGGCGTGCAACTTGGCAGCGGCCATCGGGTTTTGCCCGCTCTGCAACCATCATTCCATCGACCCGGCGCGGTCTTTCCCGCTCCCCGCGCCTCATTTCCCGCGCGCCATTGCAAATTCCGGGGGCGCAGTGCTGCATTTCCTGCGCTTCATCGCCCATTCCCGGAGCTCCATCCAGCATTCATGGAGCACAATCGACCGTTGCCTTAGCTTCTTCTGCGATTGATTGCGCTCCATCAGTCCTTCATGGAGCTCCATCAGCGGTCCATTTAGCTTCATCATGC
>CAMPIL010000134.1 GCA_946886375.1 uncultured Phycisphaerales bacterium | reverse complement strand
GGAGGAGCTGACGGCGGGTTTCCGTGTCCCGACGGACGTCATCACGTACGCGTCGCGCCTGCTGCCGCACATCGATCAACTGATCGAAGAATCGCAGCAGATCATCAAGGAGCGCGGCGGCGTACATCGCGGCGGGGGAGAGCGGTCGTTCTTTCAGCAGATTCTCACCGATGAGCACATCGCGCGATTCCCATCCATCCTGAATTTTGCGACATCAACCGACGTGCTGCGGACCGTCATCGATTACATGAAGATGATTCCCACGCTCTCGGTCTCCAAGCCCCTGGGCGTGCGGCTGGCGGAATCGGACGCAAAACTGTCCGAGCCGACCAACGGCCTGTACCGCGAAAGCCAGTTGTTTCACCGCGATTACCATGACCTTCCCATGGTGTATGTGATCGTCGCGCTGCGCGACGTGACGCTGCAGAGCGGGCCGTTCTCAATCCTTCCCGCCAGCGTGTCGGCCCGGGCCTCGGTCGCCTTGGAATACGGCAAGCGCGGCCGGCCGTACCGGATCACCGATGAAGAAATGTACAAGCACGTCGACCGCAAGGATCTGTTTGAATTCGCCTGTCCCGCCGGCTCGGTGCTGTTTGTGGATTCCAGCGCGTGCTTCCACTATGGCAGCCGCGACGCAATCGTGCCGCGCTATCTCATGATGTACGCGTACGTTTCGGTCTGCCGAACGGATTTCGGCGACCTGCTGCGGAAGGAAAGCCCGCAGCCAGTGGTGGACGATTCATCGCGCACGCGCCGCGCCCGATACCCCGTCGGCGCGAATGCTTCCCGGCTGCGCCAACTCGTGCTGGATCGGCACGCATTGGTTTGATTGAATCATGCTCCGAATCCTCAGCCTGCTTTCCATCGACCTCACCGCGTTTGCCACATTGCACCAATGACGACGATCATCAATCGCCCTCCAACCGAAGTCCACATTGGCGCTGTGGCGCGCAGCAGTCTGATCGCGACGCTGCCTGACTGGCATTCGCCGGCCCGCCGAAACGGCGCGAGCAAGCCCACGGTGATCGGGATACTTGCAGGCGAGGGTGTGGGGCCAGAGGTCATCGCCGCCGCGCTTGATGTGCTCGCGGCCGCACAGGATGAAGCCGGGCTGAAACTGGATTTGCGCTACGCGGGTCCGATCGGCGTGGAGGCGGAGATCAAGCACGGCCACAGCCTGACTCCAGAGGTCATTCGCTTTTGCGAAACAATCTTTGAAGACGGCGGAGCCGTGCTGTGCGGCCCGGGGGGCAATCGGTTCGTGTACAACCTGCGCAAGCAGTTCGACCTGTATTGCAAGTTCACCCCGATTCACCCACTGGCTGCGCTGCGCAACGCCGGGCCGATCAGGGCCGAAGCGCGCGATGGCGTGGACATCATCGTGGTGCGGGAAAACGCAGGCGGAATCTACTTCGGCACCGGCGATCGGCGCAGCGATTCGACGCGCGGCGAGATCGCCCATCACGAGTTCTCGTACAGCCGCACTGAAGTGCGCAGAATCGTCGATGTCGCGGCGCGCCTGGCTGCCAGACGTCGCCGGCGGTTGTGCATGGTGCTGAAGCCCAACGGCGTGCCGGAGGTCAGCGCACTCTGGAGCGATGTGCTGTGCGAGATCGCGCCGCATCACGCGATTGAAACCAGCGTGCTGGAAATCGACAACGCCGTGTATCAGATCGCCGCGTCTGCCCGCCAGTTCGACGTGGTGGTTGCGCCCAATCTATTCGGCGACATTCTCTCGGACACCGCCGCGCTGCTGCTGGGGTCGCGCGGCATGTCGTACTCGGGCAATTTCGGACCCGCGCATCGCGCGGTATTCCAGACCGGTCACGGCTCAGCGCATGATTTGGCAGGCAAGGACCGAGCAAATCCGATCGGGCAGATTCAATCGGCGGCGATGATGCTGAGCGAAGCCTTTGGCGAGCACGAGGCCGCCGCCGCGATCCAGCGCGGCATCGAGATCGCGCTGGCGACCGGCGCGCGCACCCCCGATATCGCCGGTCCGGATTCGCGCATCGTCGGCACGCGCGAGATGGGGCGGCTGATCGCCGACTCGGTGCGGCAGGCGTTCGCAGAATGAATCATGCCGCAGAACCAGTCCACCACCCTCAGCGTTGATCCACGGCGGGTGGCCCCTCCACAAAACGCAAACACACTACCGGTCGCGCACGCCGGCGGGCGGTGGATCAGCGCGAGGGCAGACGATTCTCGCCAATGGATCGAGCGGCGAAATCCCGCGCTTTGGGATCAAACGCTCAGCCGGATTCCAACCGCCGGCCCAGCTGAACTTGACGCGGCGTGCGGCGCTGCGCAAGCCGCCTTTGAACGATGGCGCAATGTCACACCCGCGCAGCGCGTTGTGATCCTCCAGTCTTGGGCCGATGCGCTGCAAAGCGAAGCGGATGAACTTGCCCGATCAATTGCGCAGGAAATTGGCAAGCCAATCCGCGATGCACGCGCTGAGGTCAACCAGGCAGCAGCCCTGATTCGTGCAGCGTCAGCACGCACACCTGAATTGTTTCCCGCCGCGGCAGAGTCGGGGGCCAAGATCATGCACCAACCGCATGGCGTCGTCGCATTGATCACGCCGTGGAACAACCCTGTTGCCATCGCGGTGGGGAAAATCGCGCCTGCGCTGGCGATGGGGAACGCTGTTGTGTGGAAACCGGCGATGCATGCGCCGCGCACCGCGATGCGCGTGCTTGATCTGCTTGTCGGCGCGGGTGTGCCGTCGGGCGCAGTGAATCTGGTGTTCGGCGAAGCGGCGACCGCCGAGGCGCTGATCGAGCATTCCGCCGTTCGCGCGGTTTCACTCACTGGATCGGGACCGACCGGCCGCTCGGCGGCGTCGCGCTGTCTTCGCCGCAACATCCCGCTGCAAGCCGAACTCGGCGGCAACAACGCCGCGATCGTCATGGCCGATTACGATTTTGTGCCGGTCATTCGGCAGTTGGTGCTCGGGTCGTTTTCCTTCTGCGGGCAGCGCTGCACAGCGATCCGCCGGTGGATCGTGCAGCGCGAAGTGATGGACGACTTTCGGCGCCTCTTCGTTGCCGCCGTTGCATCGCTCAAATCCGGCGATCCTCTGGATGAAATGACCGAACTCGGCCCACTCGTCTCGCGCGAGCACCGTGATCGGATCATCGCGGCGGTCGCGCAGGCGAAGAACGATGGAGCGAGCGTGCTCTGTGGTGGCGAAGTGCCCGCCGACCGTGGCCGCGGCTGCTGGCTCAATCCCATTGTCTTGGATCATGTCGAACCTGATCATTGGATCGCCCAGTCAGAAACATTTGGTCCAGTCGCAAGTCTGCTCGCCGCCGATGATCTCGACCACGCACTGCGCATCGCCAACAACGTGGAGCACGGCCTCGTTGCCGCGATGTACACCAACATCGCAGAGCATCGCCAGCGGTTCATTCAAACAATCCAAGCGGGTATTCTGCAATTCGATCCCGGTCCGATTCCGGTCTGCCCGCACGCGCCGTTTGGCGGGTGGAAGGCCTCGGGAATCGGACTGCCGGAACACGGCGCGTGGGACAGCGCGTTCTACGCCCGCCCGCAGGCTATATATGGAAGTGCATGAACGAGGCGACAGGTGAACTCATGCTCAGCGAATCGCAACAGAAGACGTTGACACAAGTCGGCCCCGGAACGCCGATGGGGCAGTTGCTGCGCCGATACTGGCTGCCCGCCGCTGCGAGTTGTGAAGTGACGCCGGGTTCAGCCCAGCGCGTGCGGCTGCTGGGCGAAGACCTGGTGCTGTACCGCGATACGCAAGGCCGTCCCGCGCTGATCGATGAGTTCTGCCCGCACCGCCGCACGTCCATGGCCTTGGGATGCGTGGATGATCAAGGCATTCGATGCCCGTATCACGGCTGGAAGTTTGATGGAACAGGCCAGTGTCTTGAAACGCCCGCGGAGCCGGCCAACTCGCGGCTCAAGCAGCACGTGAAGACCACGGCATATCCGTTGCAGGAATTAGGCGGGCTGATTTTCGCCTACATGGGCCCGCAGCCCGCGCCGCTGTTGCCGCGCTACGACGTGTTCGTGCGCGAAGGCATGTTGCGCGACATCGGCGTGGCGATGCTGCCGTGCAACTGGGTGCAGATCATGGAAAACAGCGTTGACCCCACGCACCTGGAATGGCTGCACGGCCATCATCTTGCGCACACTCGCGCCCAATCGGGCCAGGCGGCGCCCACACACTACATCAAGAAGCACGTCAAGATCGGTTTCGACGTGTTCGAGTTCGGCATCGTCAAGCGGCGCGTGCTTGAAGGCGGATCGGAAGAGGATGACGATTGGAAAGTGGGCCATCCGCTGGTGTTCCCGTTCACGCTGCGCGTCGGCGCGCATCGCCAGCATCGTTTGCAGATTCGCGTGCCGGTGGATGACACGCACACGCGGCATTACTGGTATGCGTGTTATGAACCCGCGCCGGGCCGCACAGCGCCGCCGCAGGAGCAGGTTCCCGTGTACGAAGTGCCATGGCGCGACGCGAAGGGCGAGTACATCGTGGATTTTGTGGATGGCCAGGACATCATGGCGTGCGTCTCGCAAGGGCCGATCGCCGATCGAACGCGTGAAACACTGGGCGCTTCGGACCAGGGTGTCGCGCTCTATCGCCGCCTGCTGTTTGAACAGGTCGAGCGTGTGCAGCAGGGCAAAGATCCCATCGGCATCATTCGCGATCCGCGCCTGAATCAGATCATCGAACTGCCGCAGGAGCGAGAAAAGTACGGCAAGGGCGATTCGTTCCTCGCCGAGTCCATCCGCATGGGCCACGCGCGGCACAGCCCGTTGATGGAAGAAATCATCACGTTGATTCAGTCGGCGGAGCCGGGACGCGTGCCGTGAGCCAACGGCTGTCCATCTTCATGCACTGCCAGCACCTTACGGGAACGGGGCACTTTGTACGATCATTTGAAATCGCGCGAGCACTGGCGGCCGGGCATGACGTGACGTTGATCGACGGCGGCCGCCCCGTGCCGCGACATCCCGCCCCCGGTTCTCTGCGGCTGCTGGAATTGCCGCGCATTTGTCGCAATCGCGGCGAACTGATGGCGCTGGATGACTGCGCGGACATCTCGCAGGTTATGAAGCAGCGTCTCGGCGCGTTGTTGAATGCGGTCGATGACCTTCACCCGGATGTCCTGATCATCGAACATTTTCCCGTGAGCAAGTGGGAACTTGAACCAGAGATCGTTCCGCTGATCCGCCGGGCGCAAGCGGTGAATGGGGATGTGAAGATCATCTGCTCGCTGCGCGACATTGTGCCGCATTCAAGGTTTGATCTGTCGCCCGAAGCGCACGCGGAGCGCGTCCTGCGCACGCTGCACGAACACTTCGACGGTCTGCTGGTGCACGCCGACCCACGGTTGACTCGGATTGAGGATCATCTGCCTTGGGCGAGCGAGATCGAACTGCCGATCAGGTACACCGGCTATGTTTCAGAGAAACTGGAATCGAGCGCCAGCTTTGCGCCCCAGCGTGAAACAGAGCGGTCCATCATTGTCAGCACGGGCGGCGCGGGCGACGGTTCGCTGACAAGGCGTTGCATTGAAGCCTGGCGCTCGCTGGCAAATACCGGTGAGCATTGCTGTCGCAGGCTGATTGTGTTTCTGCCGCCGTTTGGCCAAAGCGCACACTCCGGCCAATGGAACGATCTGGCCAGCATTGACGGCGTCGAGATCAGGCAGTTCGGTCCCGACTTCCTCCGTTGGATGTGCGCTGCGGACTTATCCATCAGTCACGCGGGCTACAACACCTGCGCAAATATTCTGGAATCGCGCGTTCGCGCCGTTGTCGTTCCGGATGCGAAGATGGTGGATCAGGTTGAGCGAGCGCGGATTCTGGCCGCCCGCGGCTGGGTGCACGCGGTGGATGCGGATTGCGCGACGCCCGAAGCACTTGCACACGCGATGCAGGCGGCTCTCGCCGGGGAGAGAGCGGATCACGATGTCGACCTTGACGGGGCCGAATGCACTCGATTGTTGCTGGAGACCTGGCCCGCTGCGGCAGCCATCGCATGAGCGAGTTCGCACGCAATCTTGAATTGTTCCGACTTGCCTGGCACGGCCAGTGGGACCAATTCCGGCGGCAGATTGCAGCAGTCGATCCGCAAGGCCGCACGTTCGCGGCGTTTGCGGTGCAACATCACTTGTGTCAGAGTCTTCTGGCGCGAATTGCGAACGCTGGTGCGGCCGAGTTCATTTCCGAATCGTCCTTGCACGTGCTGCGAGAAGAGGACCAGCGCTGCCGCGCGAAGACGGCTCGGCTTGCCGCAGTGATGCAGGACATCGATCGCGAGTTCGAGCGAGCCGGTGTTCAATCTCTTGCGTTGAAGGGCATCGTGTTCGCCCAGCGGTATTTTGGCGACATGTTCAGTCGGCGGCAGGGGGATTTGGATGTGCTGGTGAGGCGAGATGATCTTCCGCGCGCCATGCAGACATTGACGGCCTTGGGGTTCGCCGCCAAACCGCGCCGCTTGGCGCCGGTTGCCGGCGGGCTGGCGGTTCGCAATCATCGCTTGCGCACGGAACATGCGATGACGCTTCGCCGGGATGATCTCAGCGTTGACGTGCACTGGTCGCTGCGCACCGCGCCGGCCTATCGATTCGACGACAGCGTGATCTGGAACACCGCGCAGCCGGTGAACGTGGTGGGGCGCACCTTCCGCACGTTGTCCGATGAGCACGCGCTCGCGCTGCTGCTGGTGTCCATCGCCCATGACATCGGGCGCGGAGCATGCAAGGTCAAGCACATTGTCGATGTCGCACAACTGCTCGCTGCGGCGGGTCACACAATTGAGTGGCACGGATTCTTCCAGCGGCGTGAAGACGAGAACACACTGAAAATCGCGGTCAACGTGCTGCGGCTGTGCGTTGATGCATTTGAATTCGCCGAGAGGGTTCCGTTCTTAACGGAATCGCTGGCGAGATATTGTTCGTTGATTTCGCCAAGCACCAGCACCGAGTTGATCAGTCGCGGCAAGGGAAACCCGCAGAACAATCTGTGGTTCATGGAGGTCTATCCCACACGCTGGGTGCGCGACGGGATGTGGCTCATCGATCGGGGGATCCCGCACCCCAGCCGAGTGTTCAACGCCGCGGGCAAAACAGCCCGGCTGGCGATGCGATACGCGCGACATTTCCTCGGCATGGGCGGTTAATTTCAATTCTGAGGATGAGCCCGCTTAATCTGGACTTATGCCGGGACGAAAGCGCGGGCGGGGCAATCGGCCTACACATGGCCTGGGTTCATGGCAACACAGTTCGCGAGGAGCATCACACGGATGCAGCGATGCACGGGTGTTAGTTATAGTGAGCCTTCATTCGGTTTTTATCCAAAAACCAAAATACGGTCAGGTTGCATAACGGCCAGGCTGCTGGCCGCGGCGTGAAGTGCGCGGAATTGAGCGCGCTTCACCCGGGACGGCGCGACGCATTGCAGCCGCGGTGGTGGCGCGGCCGAGGCTCCGCCTGCATCGAAAAGAATTGCAACTTCGGGGATGATTTTTGCAAAACCAGAATTGGCCGCGACTACGATCAACGCCGAGTCGCCAGACGCAAATGTTCCATGAATTTCTGCCGCCCATGTCGGCGGCGCCACCGAGCATTGCGAGCCATGAACACCGCACGCACGAAGGTTCGCGCCAAACGGCGCACATCCCGCACACCGTCCCGCAGGCATCCGCCTCATGAAGTGCTGGAGTGTCTGCGCCAGTGCAGTGTGCAGGCCGAGGACATCAAACTCGCCGCGCATACAGACATCGATCTGCTGGGGAACTATCGCGATCACTGGCTGACGGTCACCGATGAGCGGCTGCTGGTGATTGCAGATGGCGCACTGCCATCGATCGAATTGGATGTCAGTCTTGACCAGACGCGCGACTACCGCGCTGCGATGGGTGTGGGCTCCGGGCTGCTGCAAGCGCGGATTGACTCCAATTACGTCGATGTGCTGCGATACAGCAGCCGGGGAGCCCAGCAGTTCGAGAAGATCGCGCGGCGGCTCAACCGCCATCTGCAAGGCGAGCCGCTCGAGACGGCGGCGGGGCAGGAGCCGTGGGCGGGGCCGGATGCCCACGCAGGCTCCACGACCTGCGCCACGTGCGACCTTCCGCTTGAGACCAGCGGCGAACGTTGCCCGCACTGCATCAGCCGCGGCGCGGTACTGCTGCGCATGCTGAAATTGATGCGCCCCTACCGCAGGCCGGCGATCATCATGATGTCGCTGCTGCTGGTGGGCATCGCCCTTGACATGGTTTCGCCTCTGCTCAGCCGGTACCTGGTTGACGATGTGCTGGTGAAGGCTACGGATCACAGCCGGGCCTCGGCGCTGAACATGCTCGTCACCGTGGTGATGATCCTCATGGGCGTGCAGATCGTGCGCATGACGGTGAACCTGCTCAACGGACGCCTGGGCAGCCGCATTGGCACGGCCATCACGTATGACATGCGCGGAAGGCTCGTCGCGCATCTGCAGCAGTTGTCCATCGGCTACTACGACCGCCAGCAGGTTGGTTCGCTGGTCGGCCGCGTCGCGTACGACACCGAATCGCTGCACGGCTTCATCAACCAGTTGACCGGCGGCTTCCTGCTGCAACTGCTCATGGTGATCGGGGTGGGCATCATGATGTTCACGATCGATCCCAAACTCGCGCTGTTCACGCTCATTCCCGCGCCGCTGGTGATCGCGGGAACGATTGTGTTCTGGCGCCACGTCTATCCCCGCAACTACCGCGCATGGGACGCCTCCAGCAAGCAGGCGGGCCTGCTCTCGGGCCTGCTCTCAGGCATGCGCGTGGTCAAGGCGTTCAACCAGGAAAAGCGCGAAGAGGAACGCTTCAGCCAAACCAGCCGCCGCCTGATGAAGACGCAGCGCAGCGTGGAGTTGGCGATGACCACCTTCAACCCCATCATGGGAATCGTCTTCCAGTTGGGCGGGTGGATCGTGTGGTACGTCGGCGGGCGCGATGTGATTGACGGCCGCTTGTCATTGGGCGATCTGATGGCGTTCTTCGGGTACTTGTGGATGTTCTACGGTCCGCTGGGCACGCTGCCGCAGTTCACGAACTGGCTGACGAATTTCGC
>CAMPIL010000133.1 GCA_946886375.1 uncultured Phycisphaerales bacterium | reverse complement strand
TTATCCCGTTCATCGGCGTTCATCTGCGGTTCCAAGTCCATCTCGTCGCCAGTTGGCGAACTTCATCGCGGATATCGCGCAGCGCGGCCAGGTGGTCGGCGGTCCATGCAGATGACTTCATCGCGGACTCACCTTCATGCAGATCATCGCCCAGGCCCGCGCTGCGTGATTGACGCAAACGCGCCAGAATGCGATCGCGGATTTCGTGCGCGTTGGCGATGCCTTCCACGATCCCGCGGTTGCCCACGCTGCCGGCGCCCTTCTGGTGCGGGTTGGAACCAGCGCCGGCGGTCTCCACCACCAAGTTCGCAATTCCATAGTGCCGCTGCAAAGGCCCCTGCTGCACCTTCAGATTCTGCACGTTTTCAAATGTGATGGTCGTTTCGTGAATCACCCATATGCCGTGCCGAATTCGCAGACTTCGGTCCGTCATCACATACCAGGTCGTGTCGTACTTCAGATGAATGCCGATGTACACCACGATGTCCGGCACGATGATGATGAAGAGCGCGACCGGCAACAGCAGCAGCGCGATCCACCAATACCCCGCGATCCACAACGCGAATGCCGCGGCGAGATACGCCGCGGTGAACACGATGTCAGCCAGCGGCAGCACGATCCAGAACCAGAACTTCAGATAGCGCAGGAATCCGTCGGCGGGCTGAAAACTCAGCATGAACTGACCGGATTCCGCCGGCAGAGTGGGCGGTTGATCGGGCACACGAAACAGGTTGACCAGCGCCCCCCAAATACCGCGGTAGATCCACTCCGAAGCCTTTCGAACCTGGCGCGTCATGAATTGGCTCCGGTTCGCGGGCGCAGGTTGCGCAGTCCATCGCGAATTTCGCGCAACAGGATCAGCGCTTCATCCGCAGGAGGCGCGGCGGCGCTGGCGATGGAAATTTCACTGGCGTGCTCGGCTTCGCCACGTGCGCCGCGCATCTGGGCATACAGAAAATCCCTCAACGCCTCGGGATTGCGGATGCCTTCAATCGTCATCTCCGCGCCGGAAGTTCCCGACGCCGTCTGCACTGAAACCGCCGCAAGCCCGAGCCAGCGGTGAATCAGGTTGCGCGTGACGTGAATGTCCTGAATGCGACGGTAGGTCAGGTAAATCTCGCGATGAAAAAGAATCCCCCACGACATGGAAACCCCCTTCTCATCAAAGTGATACCGCAGCGTCTTGTACTTGAACAGCAGCGGCCAGATCACAAATGGAAACCCGAACACGGTGAGCCCAGCGACGATGACGTAGTAGGTCCACAACGCGGGGTCAGGGCGCGTGATGGCCGATGGATCAAACGCGGGAGAGGTGGTGGTTGATGCGCGACTCATGGGCGGCTCCAAGGCATTCTTGGGAATCCATCGCGCACAATGTACGCGATCGTGCATGAGCCCCCAAATCACATTGATCAGCCGACGTTACACTGATCACAATGGACGCTGTGAGATTGGTCATTGATGACGCAATGGCCTTGCACGATCCGGGGCCGGGCCACCCCGAGCGGCCGGCGCGGCTGCGAGCCGTTCAGGACATGCTCGATGAATTGAATGTGCCAGGCGTCAACCGTGCGACGCCGCGCCCGGCCGATGTGAATGCGATCCGGCGCGTGCATGGTCCGGCTTACATTCGCCAGATCGAAGCCTTGCGCGGCCGGTCAGCGCGGCTGGATGCAGACACCGCCGTCTCGCCCGGCAGCGTTGATGCGGCACACCTCGCCGCGGGCGCGGCGATTGATGCGGTGGACGCGCTTATGATTGGCGAAGCACGCACGGCGTTTGCGCTGGTGCGGCCGCCGGGCCATCACGCGGAGCGCGACCGCGCGATGGGGTTCTGCCTGTACAACAACATCGCGATTGCGGCGGAGCATGCGATTGCCGTGCACGGCTGCAAGCGCGTGCTGATCGTGGATTGGGATGTTCACCACGGCAACGGCACGCAGCACATCTTCGAGGATCGCAGCGACGTGCTGTATTTCAGTTCGCACCAGTGGCCGCTGTATCCCGGAACAGGCGCGGTGCATGAAGTCGGCATCGGCGCGGGCAAGGGATTTACGGTGAACGCGCCGCTGCCTGCGGGCATGGACGACGCTGTGTACATCACGCTCTATCAGCGCGTGCTGGTTCCCATCGCTCATGCGTATCGACCTGATCTGGTGCTGGTGTCTGCGGGGTTTGATGCGCACCGAGATGACCCCTTGGCGGGCATGCTGATGACGGAGGTCGGGTTCGCCTCGTTGTGCGAAATCGTGAAAGACATCGGTGAGCAAACCGCAGGCGGCAAACTCGCGCTGATCTTGGAAGGCGGCTACAACCTGAATGCGCTGGCAAGCGGCGTAAAGGCGTGCATAGAAGTGTGCGCGGGGATTGCTTCCGTGCCGGCTATCGCGCAGATAAGTGCAGATGTAACGGCGGTGATCCAGCCGCTCATCGCCATACAGCGGGCGTTCTGGCCGGTCGGCGAAGGCTTGTGATGTTACGAAGTCCAGTTGTTCAGCACGATCCACTGGTCATCGACGTTGACAGTCTTGTCCTGATTGAGGTCCGCGCTGCCGCCTTGGGCGTTGGGAGTTCCGGGAGTGTGCCAGGCGTAGATCACGTTCAGCAGATCGTTCACGTTGACACGCTGATCGCAGTTGCAGTCGCCGAGGGTGGGTGGAATGGGCGTGAGGCGCACGGCGGCGTTCCCGCCGGGAATGCCGGCTTGACCTGCGATCTGGCCCGCGTTGTTGATCGCGGTCGCTTCACGAATGTTCAGCGTGGGCTGCGGCGGATACACCAGATCACTCAATCGGTACATCACCCCGTTACGCCAGACAAATGCCCGAGTATTGCCGAAATGTGTGTCACAGAATCCCACAACAATGTTGGAATCGTTCAAATCCTTGGGTATGCACCGATCGAAGCCTGGCAGTACTCCAAGTTCCTGCACGTTGCCTTTACTCCAAAAGAATCCGCGATAACAGAAAGCAAACTCACCACACCATTCGCCACTTCTGCCGCAGATATTTCCCAATGAATTGACGGCAGTCGCATCGGCATTTGTGGTACCTGGCAATGGAGTCCCGACATTCACAGTTTCCCCAGTTGATGAATCGTAGATGAACGCGCTTGCGATCGTGGTCCATGCCTGACCCATCCACCCACACACCAGGCCACTGTCAGAGATGTCGTTGGCCATGGAGTTTGGACCAATCGGCAGGTTCAGCAAGGCCATCCGGTTGTCTTGCCAGATAAACGCCTGAGAATTTACCCCACTAAGATACCCACACACCCATCCGTTCTCGTTGATGGCGACTGCTTCGGAGTTGGTAAATCCGGGTAGCAACCCGATATCAATAAACACGTTGTTGACGAAGTCATAGCGCACGGCACGTCTGGGGAATGACTCCGTCAATGGCTGGCTTGATCCCGCAATCGATCGAGATGATGTGATGTCATAAAGTCTGAACCATTCTCGACCAGGCGGCTGCGCCACATTTACCCAACCACCTTGACCAAGCCAAACGGAGGAACCATTCGCAGATTTGCTGCAGGGTGTATAGCCGCCGCAAAGTTCACCATCGCCATTCATGCCGAAAGCAAAAGACGTTGAGCCAACGAATTGACAGTTCGGGCCGGGAATCAGTTCAATGGTGTATCGCAGGCATTGGGCCGATGCTGTCGAACCGACTCCCACGGTTGCGAGCACGACGACCACACTTCGGCTGAACATGGTTGTTTGGACTGGTTTCAACGGCCGCTCCCAAGCCAAGACGGACACATGCAGCCTACCTCATGGAAGGCTTCGGTCAAACGCGGCAAGGCGTTGAACCTCAACAATCTGCTGATGGTGATCAACGCTTGGGATTCATGTCCGGGCTTCACGTCGGATGAATCGATCATTCCAGCATCGGTTCAGGACTGCATGGACATGTGCGGTCTGGAATATGAGCCGTTCAGTTCCGGCTGGCAGGATTGCGTGGACAAGTGCGTGCTGGGCTTGTGCGAAGCGCAGATCATTGATTGCGATTGACAATCCCAAATGGTTCATTTGAAGCGCTCGCGACTGATGAGGTTGCGAGCGTCTTTCATTTTGCTGCAAGAAGCCAATGTCAAGGTTCGTGCGCTCGGGCTGTAGCGGAATGACCGCCAGAAAGACGCGTATCGCACGAGCACGCCCGTCGCGCCGTCGCGCCGTCACGCCGCCATGCCGCCTTCGAAGCCGCCGAAGCCCAGGTCATCGTCGTGGTAATCCAGATCGCCATCGGACGCTTCCTTGGGCCATGACGGCCGGGCACGCTGGTGGACCTTGATGACGTTCGACAACTGCTCGGCGATGATCTCGCGCATCGTGTCGATCGTCGCAGCGAGTTTCTCATCAAACGGCGTCTTGGCGGAGCGGAACAGCACGATCACCGCCAGGCAATCGCCCTTGTGCATGCACGAAAACGCCAGCACGTGCGAATTGGCCAGGAACCCCGCGTCCGCGCCGATCCATTCTGAAAACTCCCGCGCATCGGCGAACGAAACGATGTCGATTTCATCTTCCATCTGCGGACAGATGGCCCGGCCAAGGTGATCAAGCAGCAGCGAAATAGTTTCGCGCGGGCAATCGTAATTGACGTACGCGCCCAGGCCGTACTGTTGCGGCTGGCCCTTGCGCGGGGCATCGGGCAGGAACACCGCGGCGTTGGTCGGGCCGGTCTTGGTCAACAGGTATTCCAGCGTGGTGCGAAGAAGGTCTTCCACGTCAAGTTCCTGCTTGAGCAGCGTGCGGAATTCCGCAGCCAGTGCGACATCGCTCATCTGATCGGCGATCTCGCGGTAGGCGTTGGTCAGGTCATCGCACAGCGCATCAACCTGCTTGGAGATTTCGTGACGGGCAATGTTGAGTTCGCGGCAGACCTTCTTGAGGCGAAGCAGCCGGTCATCGCGCTGGCGCTCGGCCCGCGATTTGAGAAGGGCCGGTTCGACCCGCCGCAGCAGATCATCCAGGTTCAGCGGCAAACCCAGGCAGTCCACCGCGCCGCAGCGCATCGCCTGCACGGCTTTGTCTGAAGTCAGTTCATCCGAGAGCACGATCAACTTGGTGGAAGGCGAAGTTTTCTGCACAAGCGGGGACAGGTCCAGTCCGCTTCCGTCGGGCAGGGACCAGTTGATCACGATAAGGTCGAAACGGGAACGAGCCGCAACGGCGCGTGCATCGCCGAGGGTGGTGGCCAGCGTGCAGTGGTGATCGCGGCGCTCAAGCGCGGCGGCGACGTTGACGCGAAGGGCTGCGTCGCCGGAGACGATCAGGATGCGGGCGGGCTCGCCTGCGCAGGCCGGGAGGCTGTCGTCGAGCGCTTCGGCAATCTGGTGGTCCATGTGTTCCATTGCAACGGCTCTCTCTCCCGCCGCCCCGACTGATTTGCGACGCTACGCCGCGCCGCGCTGTGCCACTTCTGGTCCGCGCCAATCCGAAAGCCTGATGGTCGCCACTGCTCCGCGTTGCTTGCCGTTCTCCAGCACGATCTGCCCGCCGTGCGCTTCAACCAGCCGCCGCGCCTGGGCCAGGCCAAGCCCCGGCTGTCGGCCGGCGGGCTTGGAACTGAAGAACGGATCGAACGCATGAGCCAGCGCGTGCTGAGTCAGGCCGGTGCCGTCGTCGGTCACCTGAATCATCAATCGGTCATTCACGGGCTCGATTTGAACGCGCAACTCAATCTCCGCGCACCTTTCTGATTCAAGCGCGTTGCGAAGCAGTTCAGTCACGGCGCGGCTGATCTGTTCCGGGTCAACGTGCACGTTCGGAAGTCCTTGCTCCACAATGACTTTGATCGGGGCCGGCGACGAATACCGCCCGCGAACCTGCCTCACCACACCGTCCAGTAACCGCGTGAAGTCAACGGGCTTGAGATCGGGCTTGGTTGGTTCGGCGAACATGCGCAGGGCCGTGATCATGTCGCTGATGCGGTGCGATTGCTCGACGATCTGCTGCGCCATTGCCTTGGACGAAGGTTCCGTCAGCGTGCTGGCCAGCAATTGCGAGCGGCCGGAGATCACCGTCAGGGGATTGTTCATTTCGTGCGCGGCGCCGGCGGCGATTTCGCCCAGCGCGGCGAGCGCCTGGCTGCGAGCCAGTTCATCCTGCGTGTCCATCAGCACGCGGTTGGATTCAGCCAGTTGCTCGCCCAATCGCTTGGCGCCTTCGTGCTGCGCAGCGGCGGCAATCGCCGCGGCCCACGTCCGGCTCAGGGCTTCGAGTTGTTCTTGCGCTTCGCGGCCGTCCACGGGGCAATCGTGCAGCAGCACGGCGTTCACGCCCCAGCCACACCGCAACGGCAAAAGTTGCACATCGCGCAGATCGCGCGAATCGCCAAGGTAATCGCACAGCCACGGCAGCATGCCCAGGGCCTGCATTGAAACCTGCGTGCTGTCGGCAAGGTCCGATACCGCCGTGGAGCCCGGCGGCGGTGCGATCAACTGGCTTCGCATCGGCCGGCCGTCAACGGTGAATTGCACCAGTTCCCAGGGATCATCCACGCGCGCCTGGTAGAGCATCGCGAAAAATCCGCCGCCGAAGATTCCCCCGGCGGACGACACCACTTTGCCCATCACCGTCACGACCGAACCGCGAGGCGAAGCCGAATCGTGGAACTGCGTGATGGCGCAAAGCGTTTCGGTCTGCTTCTTGGAAAGTTCCGCGTACTCGCGCAATCCCGCGTTGATGCGTCCGAGCGATTCGTTGGCGCGGCTGGTCGACAGCAGCAGCGCGCCGGGATCCACCGGACGACGAATGCCCAGGCTTTCGGCACGTGCGGAGATTTCCTTCGGCAGCGCGGCGACGACTTCCTGCACTGCCTCAGCGTTGAAGCCGAGTTTCGCGGCCAGTTCGCTGGCGTCTTCGCCGCGCGGCGCCTGCCCAAGCGGCGCAAGCCCAACGCTGCGTGCCAGCATGTCGGCCAATGACACCAACGCCACTTGCGGTCGGTGCGGCAGATCAGGCAGCGAATCCAAGGGCTGACCGTGCAGCCAGAGCACATCGCCCAGGGAATGCGGAAGCCGCCAGTGCTCGGCAAGGCGGCGACCGGCGGTGTGCGTGTCAAGACCAATCATCTGGCGGCACGCCTGATCAATGGAGATGGCGTTGCTTTCAGCGAAGCGGCAGACGCGATCGAATGAATTTGGAATCAACACGTGCAGCGCGAGCATGCCCAGGTCGTGCAGCAGCCCGCTGAGGAATGCATCGGGCTTGGCGATGTTTCGGCACATCCCCGAAGTTCCCGCCAGCGATTCGCACACATGAGCCACCGCGAGGCTGTGCTGCCAGAACATCACGCGGTCGAAGACCGTTTCGCCGGAGCGACGTTCGCCGCTGGGGCTGTCCATGTTGTCAAAGATTTCAAACACCTGCACCGACAGCACCGCGCTGCGCATGGCGTTGAAGCCCAGCAGCATGACGGCCCGCTCGACGGTGGTGACGTTGAGGGCGCGCCCGCCTTCGCTGCACCGGCACAGGCGGATCACCTTGGCCGAGAGCGAGGGATCGGACTCGATGAGTTTGATGACATCGCGCGCCTGCGAAGTGTCATCGCTGGTGAGGTCCAGCAGGCGCACGGCGACCGCGCCCAGGGTGGGCAGGGCCTCCAGTTGCTGAAGGATCAGTTCAATGCGCCGCGCCGCGAACGGGGCGGAGTTGACGGCCCGGCCCGCGCCGCCCGGCGTCTTGGCGGCTGACTGCCCCGCATTGGCTTTGCTCGAGCGCTGGGGCTTGGAATCCTGCCGCATGAGTGCATGCCCTTCACGCGCCGCCACATCGCGATCAGACTTCCAGCAGTTCCGCCATGTGGGCGATCAGTTTTTCGAGGTTGAACGGCTTCTTCACGAACGCATCGGACCCGCTGCGCGTCAGGGCGTCGATTTCATCCTGATTCACCACGCCCGAGACGATGATGATCTTGGTGTCCTTGAGTTCCGGATTGCTCTTGATGCGCTCGCACACCAGGTTGCCGTTGATGTCCGGCAGCATGTAATCCAGAAGAACCAGGTGCGGCCGGAACGCCTCGGTGAGCATGCCGGCGTCGTAGCCGGTGCTGGCGGTCTTCACCTCAAAGCGTTCATCGCGTGTGAGCACATCGACGAACAGGTCGACGATCTGGCTGTCGTCATCGACGACAAGGATGCGCCTCTTCCCGCTGTCGAGCAGTTCGGTGGGAATCTCGTTGGCCTTCATGAAGCGGAGCAATTCGCTGCGCGGGATGCGGCGAAAGCGCGAGCCGGGCACGCGAAATCCGTTCAGCCGCCCATTGTCGAAGCAGCGGATAATAGTCTGCTGCGAGACCTTGCAGATCTCCGCCGCTTCGCCCGTTGTAAACACCTGCTTGTCGGCCCATGCTGAAGTGGCGCTGTTCTTGGCCATGTGATGACCTCTCTTCTCCGCTGAATCATTCGCAATCGGGAGCGTTTTGGATTCACGCAACTTTCCCAGATTGCCCGTGTTGTCATCGGCCGCGATTCCGGTTGACTTCATCAGCCGGAGCGAGTCGGGCGCTTCTCCAGATGATTCACATCGCACACATTGAACTTTGACCCGCTTCCCGCAGCCATCATTCCGCAACGCCTCAATTATTGGACAACACATTCACTGGACAACACATTCGCTGCGCGCGTCAACACCTCGCGGCCCGTGTGATGTCATCCTTGCCGTTTCGATGCGGCTTGCAGCTTCTTGTCCCACAGCGTCACGGCTTCAGGTTCACGCGGATACAGCGGAACAAGCGTCAATGGATCGCTCCATAGCCCGGCGCGTTCCATGCGCGCTGCGACGGCAAGACAGGCGCGGGGATCGAACGAGGGTTCAATCACCTCTACACCATGCTCTTCGCACAGCCGGCGGATCGGTTCCGGCAGGTGCTCGTCGGCCAGCACGAAGTGCATGCCGCGCACATCGAGCGATGCTGCATCGCGAAGGCCTGGCTGACCTTCGATGTGCCATCCCTCCTGCGTCAGCCGCACCGCGGTGCACCAGCAGGCTGTGTCTTTGCAGGCCAGCGCGACCACGGCGCGAAGGTCGACAGTTGCTGCGGGGTGCGTGGTGTTCCATGATTCCGCAGCCACCAGCGCGCTGGGCACAGCGATCACCTTGGGACCCAGCGCCTCGGCGAACATCTTTATC
>CAMPIL010000132.1 GCA_946886375.1 uncultured Phycisphaerales bacterium | reverse complement strand
ATCGAGCTGGCCGAGCGCGATCCGCAGCGAAGGAATCGCCGATCGCGTCTGCTCCAGGATCGTGCGCGCCTGTTCGACGTCCAGGCGCGTCGTCGTGCCCACGTTGAAGCGTTCCTCAGCGAGGTCGACGACCGACTGCTGGATGCGCACGTTGTCCTGCGCGATCCTGATGCGCTGCTGGGCGACGCGGTATTGCACGTAGTTCGTCGCGACGTCGGCCAACAGCGTCACCAGAGCGCCATCGTAGTCCGCCACGGATGCATCGAGGTTTGCGTTGGCTGATTCGATCAACCGGCGGAAGCGCCCCCAGAAGTCCAGTTCCCAACTTAGGTTGAAGCCGGCTGACCAGTCGGAATACGTGCTGCCGACCATGGAAGGAGGAGTGGTTCCGGGGGGGAATTCGCCCGCGAGCGCCGCAGGATTATTGAAGGTATTTTCACTGAGGCGGACGCGGTTGTAATAGCCTTCGGCCTGCTGCGTCTGAGGGAACAGGTTGCCAACGGCGATCGCCTGCTGCGCCCTGGCTTGCAGGATGCGTGTCCCGGCCTCGCGCAGCGTCAGATTCTGCTCATAAGCGGTTTCGATGAGCCAGTTAAGTTTCTGGTCCTGGAAGACCCTCCACCACTCGTCGATCTGCTCTGTGCGGACGCTGGAATCGTTCGCATACAGCCAATCGTCCGCGACGGGCGCCGCAGGAGTTTCATAATTGGGCCCGACCTTGAAACCGTTGCGCACCCAGTCGCTCACGCTGGTCATGCACCCGCCAATGAACAGCGGCGCACCGATGAGAACGAACTCGGCCAGCCAGAGAATCCAAACGCGATTTGATTTACTCGGCTCCGACATGTTTGCCTTTCTCAGCGACGGAGCGCTTCATCAACGGCACGAGGAGCGTGACGATCACGCCCAGGACGGCGGCCACCCAAAAGATGTCGAAGTACGAGAGCGCCGCCGCCTGCTGATCGCGCAGGTTCGCCAGCGTCTGCAGCGCCATCTGATTTGCCGCGACTGCATCTCCGGTTTGCTGGAGGTACAGGGCGCGGGCTTGCTCCATGAAAGACGTCACTTCCGGGTTCAAAGGGTCGAGAAACTCCCCCAAGCGCTCTGTGTGGAACTGCAGGCGGCGCTCCTGAATGGTCTGCGACATTGAAGTGCCAAAGCTGCCTCCTTCGTTGCGAAGCAGGGCGAGCAACCCCACCGCCGCCCCGCGCAGGTGCAGTGGGATGGTGATGAAGGCAGCCACGCTGAGCGGCGCGAAGATCAGGCCCAGTCCCGCGGTCAACACCAGCCGAGGTGCAATCACCTGCCACTGGTCGACCTGCGTGTTCAAATGCGCCATCCACCAATTGGAGGCGGCCACGACGATTAGCCCTGATGCAATAAGCCAGCGGGCGTCCACGGCCCGACCCAGCAAGATGCCCACGACAATCATCATCATGATCGAGGAGAAGCCCCCCGGCGCCAACACCAGCCCGGACTTGTAAGCGTCGTAGCCCATCAGGGTCTGGAGCAGGCCAGGCAGCGAGATGCTGGAGCCATATAGAACAGCGAACGCAATGAACATGATGAAGCAGGACACGGCGAAGTTGCGGTCACGGAGCACGCGGAAATTGATCACCGGGCTTTTGAAGGTCAACTCGCGCCAGATCAGGCCACCGAGCCCCAGTACGAACACCACGGACAACATCTGAATGCGCCGGAATGGATCGCCAAACCAGTTCCACTCCTGCCCCTTGCTGATCAGCACCTCCCACGAGGCGATGACCAGCGCGAGCAGTCCCAGGCCGATGCCATCGAGATTCAATGGCCGCTTCTTGTACTCCAACCGCTGCTGCTTCAGATAATCGGGGTCTTCCAGCAGTACATAGCAGGCGAGAAAGCCCACTATGCCGACCGGCACGTTGATGTAGAAGATCCAGCGCCAGTCGTACGTGACCACGAGCCAGCCTCCCAAGGTTGGTCCGACGACCGGGCCGAGCAGCGCGGCGACGCCGAACAATGTCTGCGCCGCGCCTTGCTTCTCGGGCGGAAACGCGTCGAGCAGGATTCCCTGGCTGGAGGGCTGGAGCCCGCCGCCGGCCAACCCTTGGATGATGCGGAACATGATCAGCTCCGGCAGGCTGCTGGCCATGCCGCAGAGCATTGACGCGCCGGTGAAGACGGCGATCGACAAGAGGAAATAGTTGCGGCGGCCGAAGTGCCCTGACAGCCAGCCGGTGATCGGCAGAATGAAGGCGTTTGCCGCCAGGTAACTGGTGATGATCCACTCGCTGTCGGTCACGGCTGCCGACAGCCCCCCGGATATGTACCGCAACGCGACGTTGGCGACTGTCGTGTCCACGACCTCCATGAAGGTGGGAATGACCACCGCAAGTGCGATGAACCAGGGGTTAACGACGCGTCTGTCGGTGCCGCGACTGAGCGAAAGTGCGACGCCGCTCATGGCGTCGGCTCCGCAGGATATGTGGGGAGGTCCGCCAACGGTTGCAGCATGTCACCGGCATGCGGTCCGGTCGCCGGCTCCTTGTAGTAAACGTAAGGCGTCACGGACAGACCAACGAAGAGCGGTGTTTTGTCCGGGTCGTAGTCCGTCAACTCGATGCGCACCGGCAGACGCTGCACGATCTTCACGAAGTTGCCGGTCGCGTTCTGCGGCGGCAGGAGCGAGAGGGTCTGCCCGGTGCCCATCGTGAAACCGGTGATGCGGCCATTGAACTCCTGCTTGCTGCCGTACATGTCCACTTTGCAGCGCACGTGCTGACCGATGCGGAGCTCCGCCAACTGGGTTTCCTTGAAGTTGGCGTCGATCCAGATTTGGGTGATCGAGCGGACGGCCATGAGGTTTTGACCCACTTCAACGTAGTCGCCGGGATTCACATCGCGGCGGGTCACGACGCCATCGATATCACTGACAATGTTGCAGTACTTGAGGTTCAGCGTGGCGTCATCGAGTTCGCGCCGCGCTTCGAGGAGTTTCGCCTGGGCCTGCTTGAGGGCAGGTGCGTTGGGGATGAGTCGGGCAAAAATGCGGTCGATGTTTCCCTCAGCATCCTGTTTGTAGAAGTCCTCGATGATCTGTTTCGGGGTGGCATTCCATGTCGTGGGGAAATAGCCAACCTGCGCCGCACTCTCCATCAGCGTGGCGAGCGACTGGCGTACGGAAGAGAAGTTCTGGTCGAGGTCGGAAGGCACATCGGTCAACGCCTGGCCCTCTGGCGGTTGGGCGGGGAGCCCGAGGGCGGCGCGGAGCGAGTACACCTGCTGAAGCGTCTGATCAACCTTTGCCTCATCAACCAGCACCGTCTGTCGCCGCTGGTCCAGATCTTCCTTGCTGATGGCGCCACTGGGCGCCAGTTGTTCGCCGCGCCTCAGGTTCGCCTTGGCCAACTCCAATGTCGCCTGAGCGCTGTTGAGGGTCGCCACTGCAGCGTTCAAGTTGGCGATCTGGGTGTTGACGTCTTCAATCGCGCGTTCGAGGCTGAAGCGGCTGGCTCGTGCCGCGGCGATCTGTCCAAGCACCTGTGCGTGGGCCGCGGTCACGTCAGCATCAGCAGACTCCACAGCGGCTTGCTTGATCGCGACCTGAACCTCATACGGTTCCCGGTCAAGTTTGACCAGAAGGTCCCCCTTCTTCACTCGATTGTTATCGTCCACCAAAACCTCGGTAACCTGGCCGGATATCCGCGGAGCAACCAGTGTCGCGTGACCGTTGACGTAGGCGTCGTCTGTGCTCACGGTCTCCAGCGCCGTCTTCACCCGCGGCAGCAGCAGGATTCCAGCGACCACCAACACAGCCAGGCCACCCACCCAGAACAACCACTTTCGCCAACGATGCCCATGCGTTGTCACAGCGGGCGGTTTCGAGGGCGACCGATTACCGTCTCCGGCAGGCACAGCGCCGGCAGCCTCGGGTTCTGACTCGTTGGTCGAGTTGGCCATGTTCGAGTGCCCGCCCATGCCGACTATGGGCAAGGACCGCGCCCTAGGCGGCGACACGTATTCCAGTCACTTACATGCGATCGGTGCCCGAACGAATTTGCCAGGGTGTTGTCCCGCCGCCGCTGGGCGTTGTTTCACCGACCGAGGGCTGTACAGCACGGCGACCGATGCACGGGGTGAATTCATGCAACGTGAACAGTTTTCCACCAACCTCATGGCGTTCGACTGGCAATCCAAAGGTTTTTCCGCGCCTGCAAGGGCACTGGCATGTCGGTTGAGGTTTGTGAGATGTCTCGCGGCTGCGGGATCGATAGCGCAGGGCTTTAGACTTTCATCCCAGAAGGCCAACGTGCACGTTCGAAGCGCCAAGTTGCTTACGTGTACCATCGCGATGCTTGCTCCGGGCTGACCTCGGGATTTGCGTTGTGTCTCTCAGCAGTGGAATGGGGCTACCTATGCTGGACGGACGGTTCGCTTGGCCTGCCTCAGCCGCTCCGGGGAACCTCGTGTGGAATAATCCAAGACCCATGCGGATTGGTCTTGCCGCCTGCGAATAACCGGCGTCAACCACGGCGATTCCCGTCTCCCATCGCGGAAGGGCACTACACTTGGATATGAAACGCATGTCTCTTGCGGGAACTGCTGTGCTTGCAATCCTGACGCTGCTGTTGGCTCTGCAGCCTTGGGGTCAGGCTCAGGAGGCTGGGAAGATCAACGGCAACTTAGACGAGGATTCAGCCATGATTCGGGTGCGCGTGTTCAATGCTCAGGGCGAGTTGGTCGGACCGCTCTCCATGCCCAAAGTCGTGAAATCGGATGCGGAATGGAAAAGCCAACTCACGCCCGAGCAGTATCGCATTGCGCGTGGCAAGGGCACGGAACGCGCGTTCTGCGGAACGCTTTTGGACAACAAGAAGGAAGGCGTGTACACATGCGTGTGCTGCGGACTGCCTCTGTTTTCCTCCGCGAGCAAGTTCAATTCGGGAACAGGCTGGCCGAGTTTCTTTCAGCCGATCGCGCCGGAAAACATCGCGGAGATTGCCGATGAAAGCCACGGCATGCGGCGGACGGAAATCCTGTGCACGCGCTGCGACGGCCACCTCGGGCATGTGTTCGATGACGGTCCGCGTCCGACGGGATTGCGATTCTGCCTGAATTCAGAATCGCTGAGCTTCGCACCCATCACTGACGTTGCGAAACTCGCCGACCCGGCAGCGGCGCAGACGCCTCTGCAAACCACGAACCCGCAGTCAGGCGCGAAACTGGCCAAGGCGGTCTTCGCGGGCGGATGCTTCTGGTGCGTCGAAGCGGTGTTCGAGGAACTCGACGGCGTGACCGAGGTCGTCTCCGGATACGCAGGCGGATCGAAGGATAGCGCCAACTACAAGGCCGTGTGCAGCGGAAATACAGGCCACGCCGAAGCAGTGCAAATCACCTACGACCCCAGCAAGATCAGTTACGAGCAACTGCTCGAAGTGCATTTTTCCACGCACGATCCGACCACGCTCAACCGGCAGGGCAACGACACGGGCACGCAGTATCGCTCCGCGATTTTCTATGCCAACGAAGAGGAAAAGCAGATCGCGCAGGCTTTCATCGATGACCTGACCGACGCCAAGACGTTTGGGCAGCCAATCGTGACCACGCTGGAGCCATTGAAGGAGTTTTATGCGGCGGAGACGTACCACCAGAACTACGTGTGCAACAATCCGAACCAGTCGTACGTTCGCGCGGCGGCCCTGCCAAAGGTTGCAAAGGTCCGCGAGAAGTTCAAGAGTCAATTGAAAGCCAAGTCTCCGCTGGCGCGATGACGCCGCAACGGGCAAAAAAAGCCCCTGCAGATTGCAGGGGCGTTTGTTCGACCACGTGTGACGAAGTTTACGGGCACGAACCCCAACCATTGATGACCGCGAGAAGGTCGTTCACGTTGATCTGGCCGTCGGCGACGACATCCGCAGGGCACGTCACGGGCGGGACCGGGCACGGACCCCAGGAGTTGATCAGCATCAGCAGGTCGTTGACGTTGACCTGTGAATCGTGGGTGACATCAGCCGGACAGGGCGCGGCCGACGGCACGCACGAAATCACCATGGTTCCGCTGCCGCGGGCGCCGTTCGTGCCACCCACGCGAATGCGGGACACGGTCCCGGCGGTGACCGGGAACGAAATCTCGGGCGCGGCGCCGCAGAAGTCATCATTGCACGCGATCACAGTGCCGCCGCCCGCCGGACAAGTGTTGGGATAAATCGCCAGTTTGGCGTTGTAGTCTGCGCCGCACAGGCTGATGGTCGCGGTGCCGGTGCACAGCGGCGCGTACTTGAACCAGATATCGTTGTCGATCTGGCTGAAGCCGGCAAAATTGCAACCCCCCGGCTCAGAGGGACCGTCGGTCGTCGCGCCAATGGTCGTGAACGGATGGGAACCCGCGCCTTTGTTGATGGTGTTGGCGCAGAGGTCGTTGGACGGCGCGGCCACGCCGATGATGCTCACGTCATCCACGAACCAGTCATCAAGGTTGTTCTGGTTTGAAATGGCGCGGAACCGCAGGCGGAACTCGGAGTGCTTGGCGTCTGCGGGAAAACTGAGCGTGACCTGTGAGAAGGTCGTCATGTCCGGGCCGCTGCCGAGTTGACGGTTGATCTCAACCCAGTTGCCCGAACTGTTGAAATACTCAACGACCAGATCATCGCCGGTCTCCGGCGAATCGCCGCCGCCGCGCCGTTCATACCAGAAACTCAGGTCAAACTGCCCCAGTCCGCTGGCATTAATGCGCGAGGTGCGTGCCTGATGTCCGCCGGTCGTTGAGCCTCGCAGACGCATGGACAAGGGATCGCTGGGTTCGCTGGTTCCTGACGCCACGGTATCGATGACCGCGCCAGAAATTGTCGTCCACCTCCCAGAATTGAACGTGGTGCTCGGAAAGTCGTCGAAAAATGGCAATGTGGCGTCCGCGCAAGAAGTCAGGCACGAGACGGAATTCCGGTAGGCGATGATCTGCGAGATGGAACTTGCCGCATGGACATTCGCGCATGTAATCGACGGGTTCATCGTATTGGACGGGCAGGAACAGTGGCCCGCACCGAGCGTGTGGCCCAACTCATGGGCGCTCAAATCCGTCGCGCATCCCAGTCCGCCGCAGCAGTCTGACTGCACAAGGCTGTACGCATTGCCGATGCTGCAGGTTGAAGGCGTGATGGCGATGCCGATCGTTCCGCCGGCGATGTTCTTCGCGGTGAACAACTGGACCACATCGCGCGGCACGGCCCCTTGGTTTGCGTTCCAATGATTTTGAACCTGATTCAGCAGCGTGCCACCGTCGGTTGAACTGTAGGGATCGGGTTCCGCCGTACGCACGATGATCTGCGTGATGACAAACTGCATGTCCAGTTCGTTGAGGTACTGGAGGTTCATCGTGTTCACCACGAGATTGATGCGGTTCTGAACGTTGGTGACACTGCTCGAGTAGGACTGGTAGTACTCCACGTCCGCATCCGCGGCCAGTTCCACGCAGAACACCGTGCTGCCGTCCACACCCCCGCTGCCGCCGTTGCCGGCGTCGGGAACCATCATCGGCGGGTGGGCTTGAAGGAAGGCCGCATCGACGCCGCAGTGGCCTTCAGGGTGAATGATGTCTTCGGTGCGGTAAAGGACGTACTGATCGGCTGCAGCGCCGGGCACGCGGTCGCCCAGAGGTTCAGTCCACAGTTGCTTGCCATCGGGCAATCGAATGGTCACGTGCAGGCCGTCTTCAAGCAAGCCGCCGGAAATCTGACTGCCCGGGGCTTCAACCAAGCTGCCGCGAAGCATTCGATCAGGACCAGGATCAACGTTCACGTACGAACCGTCGGCAAGTTGCGCGCGAAGTTGATAATTCGGCGAACGCACCGAATGAGGCGAAAGGGCCATGGTGTACGTCCGGCCTTCGATCGCAATCGGCACGTTCAACGCGGCATCTGGAGTTGGCGCAACATCGAGGTTGATGACCTTGCTCGCCTTCAATCGCAGGGATTGATTGACGCGTTCTTCCAGCGTCAGGGTCGTCCCGCCGCCGGTCTGCCGAGTCTTGGAGCCGGGGGAAGCAGTGGAAGGCGAGACGGCATCGGGACTATCATCGGCAGCAGCCACGACCGCTGCCCCTCCCAAGCCAATTATCGCGAACAGGCCAACGGCCTTGCAGGTTCTCGACCATCCAATCCAAAGCGTGCGATCCATTTCATTCTCCTGTTTCAGTGTTCCCCCATCAGACAAGTAAACGGTACTTCCTAGATCGAGGGCGTGCGAACAAAACGTTCAGAATAGGGCAAAGTGCAATCGATCATCGCCCGATCGGCAAACATCCGTAAATCAGTCATGAGGACAAAGACATCGCGAGCAGTTCAGAAGGCAAGAATCGTCCGTTGACGACCCAAACGCCACCCGCACGTCCTAATATCCCAATCTGCCGCCGTTCTCCAGATCATCCAGGCGGCTTTGCCCTGTTTCTGTGAGTTGTCGTGTGATGTATTCGGAACACGACCTTGGATGGTTTCCTGCGACTTGGATTTGGTGAAACCGCCCTTCTCCGCGCCCGTTGGCCCAGGTATGCCCCGCAAGCCTTCCAAACCTGCAAATGAACGCACGCCTTGGCCGCAGTACCGCAGCCAGCATCGGCGTCGAAGCCACGAGGAAGCCCATGCCGGGGACGCGGCCCCCATCGTGCCGCAGGTGCTGGAACACAGGCTTGTGTGCGACAGCGAAGTTCTCCTCGTCAAAGATCATGACTCGCTGGCGAAGTTGATTGGGGAACTCCGCGCTGCGGGGCAGTTCGGCTACGACAGCGAGTTCATCGGCGAGCACAGTTACCACCCAGCCCTGTGCGTGATTCAAGTGGCAACAGCAAATCGTGTCGCCATCATCGATCCGCTTGAGGGTCTTGAGTTGAACCCGTTATGGGAATTGCTGGCGGATGCGGCGGTGCAGAAGATCGTGCACGCAGGGGAGCCGGACCTTGAGCCGGTGGTGCGGCATCTTGGCCGGCCGCCGGTGAACATCTTCGACACCCAGGTTGCCGCGGCGTTTGCGGGGCTGCCATACCCGATGGCATTGGGCAAACTGCTGCACCACGTGACGGGACTGGAATTGATGTCGTCCAGTCGCGCTCTGAAGTTCAGCCAGTGGGATCACCGGCCGCTTTCGCCTGCACAACTTCGATATGCCGCGGATGATGTGCGGTATCTTCCGCTG
>CAMPIL010000131.1 GCA_946886375.1 uncultured Phycisphaerales bacterium | reverse complement strand
CATCAATCCGGATCGTGAGTTGTCTTCGATCGTTCTTCCGTGACGGTGGTTGATCCATCAGGGTTTTCTGTCACGGTTTTCTCCTTGGTCTTGACCGTGCCGTCGTCTTCGATTTCGGTCTGCCGAGTATGGGCAATCTCCTGTTCGCATCCCAGGCCGAAAACGGCAACGCCAGCACACAGGGCTGTCAATGCGATCCAATGGGATTTGCGTTTCATGATTTCCCTCTTCAAATTGTCCTCACGGTTCATCCAGCACGCCCCGGCGGACGTTCGCCAGACCGGCTGCGGAACCCGAGGTTCTCCAACTGAGATTACGCACACCTCGAGCGAACTGAACTCAGAAGCCCAGCCTAATGGACGGCGTTGCCGCGTTCGTGCGCAATGGCGTGATCGAATCGGTGCGTTGCCGTATGCACGAAAACAGATTGACTGCAACCGCTTTCGAGTTTTCCCGCAGCGCGATGTACACTGCGCCCCTCACCCCTGAGACTCCTGCAGGAGCGCAGCATGGTTGGCCAATCTCAAGACGGGATGAATCGTGATCAGCCGCGCCACGCGATGCGTCAGCGTGCGTTCCTGATCGTCACGTGCGCGATCTGGCTGATCGTGGGTGTCGCGGTCTCTTTGATCGTGGCGAAAGACCCGCGCGAACGATCCGTGGTGCCGGTCTATCACGAAGCCGCCGCGGACTGGGTGGCTCGTCAACCGCTGTATTCCAACGAGAAAGACCTGAACTATCTTCCGCAATTCGCGCTGCTGTTTTCGCCGTTTCACGCACTGCCCGTGCCGGCGGGTGACATTGCCTGGCGATGGCTGAACATATCAGTATTCGTCATCGGCATCTGGCAACTGGTTCGCCGCCTGCCGCCGCACAAATCAGGCGAGTACTTTTTCTGGGTCACGCTGTTTTCGATCGCGGCGAGCCTGGGCTCGATCCGCAACGGGCAGGCGACGCCGCTGCTGACGGGATTGTTTTTCATCGGCGCGGACTTGCTCATGCAACAGCGCTGGTGGATGGCCTCGGTGATGCTCGTGTTGAGCCTGGCCGTGAAGCCGCTGGGGATCGTGCTGCTGATGCTGGGGCCGCTGGTGTACCGGCCGACGCTGTGGAGGATCGCGCTGCTGGTTCCGCTCTTGCTGCTGACGCCGTTTCTCGCCGCGCCTTCGGAGTATGTCTCGCAGCAAATGTCGAGTTTCTGGGATGATCTTGGCCATTGCGCTTCGGTGACGGAAAACCGATTCGCCGACCTGAATGGAATCGCGCGAAACATCGCGGGATCGGAGCGCGGCTGGGAGATTCCCGCCCAACCGCTCCGCGTCATTGGTGCCGTCGCCGCTGCGCTGACCGCGCTGTGTTGGTGGCTGGGCGGGCGGCGCGTGGATGAACCGCTGCGCGGCTATTACCTGCTGACGCTCGGCATCGGTTATCTGCTGCTGTTCAATCCCATGACCGAGTCCAACGGGTACATCATGCTGGCGCCGCTTGCCGCGACCTGTGCGCTGTATTGCATGGATGTTTCAAAACGCCAAACTGCCGGATGGTTGATGCTGATGATCGCGCTGTCTGTGGGGATAGGCGGGGGCGTGATGCGGAAAGTCGATCCGGAATTCGCGCTGTGGTTCAAGCCGCTGATGGCGGCGGCATTCATCGTGCTGATGTCGGTGGTGTTGTTCAAGCGCGAACGCGAAGGATTCAGCGTGAGCGACGGCCGCGCCTTCCCTGCTTGAATCCCTTGCGCTTGCCGCGCTGGAGTGTCTTGCCCTGGCCGATCGCCTTGCCGCGCCGCGTGCCGCGCTCATCGGCGTGGCGTTCTTCGCGGGCGCCCTTCTTGCCGGGCTTGGGTGGCGGCCGATCGGGAAATCCCGTGATTCGCAGGTCCAGATGGCGCGAGGCAAGATTGACCGCTATGATCTGCACCGTCACGATGTCGCCCACTGCAAGCACCGCGCCGCTGCGCTGCGCGGTGGCCCGGCCGATGGATTCATTGATCACCCATCGATCCTCACGCGACTCACCCCGGCCTTCGGTTGCGCGACTGCCAGACAGATCCTTCAGCGGAATCTTGCCTTCCACCAGGAAGCGGTCGATGGACACGAACACGCCGCTGGGCATCATGCCGGTGATGACGCCCGGGAATTCATCGCCCAGATGTTTTTCGTGCAGGAACTGAAGCACGAGAAACTCGCGCAGTTCGCGCTCGGCCAGTTCGGCCTTGACCTCGGTTTCGCTGGTGTGCTTGCCCAGTTCAATGAGCAGACCTTCATCCAATACGCGGTCATCCTCGGCAACGCGGCGGCCAAGCTCGCGCCGCTTCTTGCCGCCGGGGGTGTTCCGTCCGTTGTCGGTCAGGTCCAGATAGGCCTGCATTGTGCGATGCAGACTGAGGTCGGGATAGCGCCGGATGGGGCTGGTGAAGTGCGCGTAATGATCCGACGCAAGCGCGAAGTGGCCCACAAGCGCCGGGCTGTACGACGCCTTGGCCAGCGTGCGAAGCACAGCAAAGTGAATGGCACGCGCGGCGGGCGTGTGGCGGGTGGCCTCGAGCAGTTGCTGAAGATCGCGGCGAGATGGTTCATCGGGAACCGTCACGTCTGCGGCGCGGGCGAACATGCGCAGTTCCTCCAAGTCGCCGTGCGCAGGCTCGGGGTGAATGCGGCGGAGGATTGGAACATCCAGGTCATCGAACGTGCGCGCCAGCGCTTCGTTCGCCTCAACCATGAACATCTCGATCACCTTGTGCGTGTAGGAGTCATCCTCCGGCACGGCATTGATGACGTGGCCGTTTTCATCGAAGACGAGATCGACTTCCGGCAGCGAGAGCACGATCATGCCGTCGCGCATGCGGCGGGCTTCGAGAATGCGGGCCAGTTGCTCGCACTGTCGCAGCGTGGCGATCAGTTGCTCGGAATACACCGGTTCGGTGCGCGAATGCTCGCGCGCCTTTTTCAGATCGCCATCGATCAGCGCCTGCGCTTCGATGTAGGTCAGCCGCTTGGCCGAGCGGATGATCGTGGACGCCAGCCGCTGGCCCACCACCTGCCCCTTGGCATCAAACGTCATGAACGCGGACTTGGTGAAGCGCGGCACGCCTTCCTGAAGACTGCATACGCCATTGGACAGAGCCTCCGGCAGCATGGGAATGACCAGCCGCGGCAAGTAGACGCTGTTGCCGCGCGCCTTGGCTTCTTCATCCAGCGCGCTGCCTAAGGGCACGAAGTGCGAGACGTCCGCAATGTGTACGCCCAGCGTCCACTGGCCCGTGCTCGGATCATGCTTGATCGAAATGGCGTCGTCGAAATCCTTGGCGTCAGGTGGATCGATCGTGAAGACGAATTCCTGCGTCAGGTCTTCGCGATCGGGCCAGCCGCCGCCAACTGGCTGTGATTCACGATCGAACAGGCGCGAGGCATCGCGCGCCTGGTGCATGACTTCAGGCGGAAAATCCGTGCGCAGACCGTGCGCCGCGATGACGGCTTGCGTTTCCACATCAGGCCGGCCCGCCTCACCCAGGACTTTCACGATTACCCCTTCGGCGACGTATTGGTCGTCGGGATAGTGCAGCAGTTCAATCACAACCTTGTCGCCGGGCTTGGCGTTTTTGGCTTCAGGATCGCGAATCAGCACCGGATCATGCAGCGAGCGGCCGTCGGGTTCGACGAACCATCGCTTGCCCTCGCGCACCAGCGTGCCGACAAAATGCTCCTGCCCACGGCTGAGCACTTCGACAATGCGCCCGATGAATCGACTGCGGCCGAACGGGGGGCGGTCGCGGCCGGAACTCTGGATGACCGTGGCGCGCACGCGGTCTCCGGAGATTGCCGTGCCCGCGCTGCCCGGCGGAACGAACAGATCGCCTTCGCGATAGGGGTGATCGGGAATAATGAATCCGAAGCCCTTTGGATTCAGCCTGAACTTGCCCGTGATTTCACTTTCATAGCTGGGCAGGCGCACGAGGTCGTCATCGCTGATGAGCAACCGGCCTTGCATGCCCAGTGCGTGAAGCGACTCCTCGAACTGCGGCAGGTCGTCGGATTCCACGCGCATGTCGCGCGCGATGTCCCGCACCGTCGAAGGCCTGTAGTTCTCGTGGGCGAGATGCTCGAGTATGCGCTGGGTGTAGCGAAGTGACATGAAAGTGACCTCGGGCTCACTTGGACCATAGGGCCGAACCGCATAGCACGCAAACCGCACGGATGAGACGGTTGGAATCAGTTCTTTTGATGATGGCACATCCGCACGCGCCGACCATGGAGTTTCACGGGACGCGCCGCGTGGCTCTGTATGGCCCGCGAATGAGATCCAAAGGAGGTTCGCATGGGCTCAATCTTCCGCAAATGGTCGGTTGCGGCCGGTGTCGCGATGCTCGCGACAACGCTGGCCGTGGCACAGTTCACCAGCACGCAAACCACCGGCACGCAGAGCGCCGGCACGACTCAGGCGCAGGTGATCAATTCGCCCGACTTGATCTTCCCCCGAGTTCGCGTCATCAATCTCGACAACACAGTCACACGATTCGACACCGCCACCGGCGAGCTGCTGCGGTTCAACGGCGACCTGTCCGGGCCGAGCGCCAAGGGCCTGTGGCTGCGCCTCGTGCGGCCCGTCACTCAACCGACCAGCGGCTTTCTTGACGTGCGCCAAGTCGGCGGCGGCACGTTCTTGATCGATCTGGATACGGGTCAGACGTGGATACTTCGCCGGAACACCGCGCTTGGAAGTTGGATCGTCGTGCAGACGCAGTGATCCTGCGCACTGCCGGTCAATCTGCCTTGCGCCGCGATGATGCCGCGCTGCCCTTGCGTTGAGGCTTGGTCTGGTGCTTTGATTCAGCCACGGTGGAGACGTCAGCCTTCGTTTCGGATTTCGCCGGAGTCTTGGCATCGGCGGCAGGTTCGGCGGGCTTCTTCTCGGCTTCGACGGCTTTCTTGTAATGATCGCTGCGGTAATCGGTTTGATAGAAGCCGCCACCCTTGAAGATGATGCCCGCGCCCGTGCCGATCAGCCGCTCCAGTTTGGACTTGGCGCACTTGGGGCACTTGCGCTTGACGGGCGCAGTCATGGACTGGAACAACTCAAACGCGTGGCCGCACGCGTTGCAGCGATATTCGTAAGTTGGCATCCCTCTTGATTACTCCTCGGCGCCGGGCGAAATGGAAACCTTCGCCGGTCGAAGCACGAAATCCCCGTGAGAATATCCCGGTTGCATGGTGGCCACAACCGAATTGGGCTCGACGTCGTCGGCGGGCTGGCGCATCACTGCCTCGTGGCGATGCGGATCGAACGGCTCGCCGCGGGCCGGCTCGATGCGCTGAACCCCTTGGGACTGCAGGGCCTTGTTCAATTCGTCCCGGACCATCCGCACCGCGCTGAGCAACTGCTCGGTGGTCATGCGGTCAGCCTTGTGAGCCAGCGTGAGATCGAAGTTGTCCACGATCGGCAACAGGGCGCGGACAACGCGGGCCGCGCCGCTTTCCAGCGCTCGCTGCTCGCTTTCCAGGGCGCGGCGCTGATAATTGCGGAAGTCAGCCAGAGCGCGCTTGCGCGCTTCGACGGCTTCATCCAGTTCCGCCTGAAGCTGCCGGACGATGTCGGCGGCTTCTTCGGAAAGTTCAACTTGCTGCGGCTCGGACGCGCCGTCGCCGGTCGTATCGGACGCAGCCGCATTCTGGTTGGCGTCGTATTCAGCCTGCTTGGATTGGTGTTCGGACTTGCGCATGACTGCAACCGCGTTCATTCTAGGTCTGGATAGTTCTCAGTTAGCCGCCTTTGACGGCACGTTTGATCTTTTCCCAGGTTGATTCCTGTGGACTGCTGACATTGACGTCCTCGGTTTTGGCGTACTCAGCCAAAAGCCGCTTCTGCGATTCGTTGAGTCTGCGTGGCACGACGAGTTGGATGATGCAGACCAGTGCGCCGCGCTTGCCGCTGCGCAAATTGGGCAAACCTGCCTCGTCGATTCGAAAAAGCGCTCCGTGCTGCGTGCCCGCGGGGACGTTCAGCGTCCGGTCGCCATCGATGGTGGGCACATCAAGCGTCGCCCCGAGCGCCAGTTGCGTGAAGTTGACCGGCACTGCGAGCAGCAGATCGTCGCCATCGCGTTCGAACTGGTCGTGGTCCTGTACTCGAACCACCACGTGCAGGTCGCCCCGCAGCCCTTGGCCGGCCGCGTTCAATTCCGGGGGCGGCGGCTCGCCTTCGCCTTGCACGCGCACCGCCTGGCCATCGTGAATGCCCGCAGGAATCTTCACCGTGAGTTTGCGCTTGACGGACACGCGCCCAGCGCCGCGGCAATCTGGACACTTGTCCACGATCACTGTTCCTCGGCCCTGACAATGCGGACAGGTCGTCTGCATCCGGAACATGCCACCCAACCCGGTCTGGATGACCTGGCCTACCCCGCCGCAGGTCGAGCAGGTCACAGGCTTGGTGCCGGGCTTTGCGCCCGTGCCGCTGCAGGTCTGACAGACGTCCAGTCGCTTGAACTCGACATCTCGAGCCGCGCCGGTCAGGACTTCCTCAAGCGTGATTTCGACTTCGGTTTCCAGGTCGTATCCGCGCGGCACGCCGCCGCTGCGCCGCCCGCCGCCCGTGCCGGCGAACCCGCCGCCGAAAATGTCGTTGAACATCGAGAAGATGTCCTCGACGTTCATCGAGCGGAAGTCGTGCACCGGTCGTGACCGCAAACCCTCATGGCCGTAGCGGTCGTAGATGGCGCGGCGTTCGGAATCGGCGAGCACCTCGTAGGCCTCGGCGCATTCCTTGAACTTCGCCTCGGCTTCCGCGTCATTGGGATTGCGGTCGGGGTGATATTTCATCGCCATGCGGCGATACGCGCGCTTGATCTCCTCGGAAGTCGCAGACTTCTCTATGGAAAGGATTTCGTAGTAATCGCGCGTGGTCGGCATGTGGCGATGGTCAGCAACCGCTTGCGGCTCAGCGCACGCTGCGTCACGCAGCGCGTGCTGAGCCGCAAGCGGCCTTTGGTTCATGCGAAAACTCTATCGCGGTTCACGAGATTGCGTTTTCGACGGGTTCCGTCTCGTCCTTCAACTCCGTCACGAGTACGTCGGTGGTGAGCATCAGGCCGGACACTGAGGCGGCATTCTGCAGCGCGGTGCGCACGACCAGCGCCGGATAGATGATGCCGGACTTCACGAGGTCCTCGTACTCGCCGGTTCCCGCGTTGAAGCCGAAGCCGCCTTTGCCTTCCTTGACCCTCTCGACGACCAGGTCGCCATCGACGCCTGCGTTTTCGGCGATTTGGCGAGCGGGCGCTTCCAGCGCCTTGGCGACAATTTCAAAGCCGATCTTCTCATCGCCCTTGCCCTTGCGCGCCCCCTCAAGCACTGCGGGAATGGCGCGCAGACAGGCGACTCCGCCGCCGGGCACGTAGCCTTCCTTGGCCGCGGCGCGGGTGGCGTGCAATGCGTCCTCGACGCGTGCCTTCCGTTCCTTCATGGCGGTTTCGGTCGCAGCGCCCACGTTGATGATCGCGACGCCGCCCGTGAGTTTGGCCAGACGTTCCTGCAATTTCTCGCGATCGTAATCGCTGGTGGTCTTTTCGATCTGGGCGCGAATCTGCGCGGCTCGAGCTTCAATTTCCTTTTTCTTGCCCGCGCCCTTGATGATGGTCGTTGAGTCCTTGCCCACGACGACGCGGTCGGCCTTGCCGAGTTCATCCAGTTGAACGTCCTCAAGATTGCGGCCGAGGTCTTCAGCGAAGAACGTCCCGCCGGTGAGCACCGCGATGTCGCCGAGCATGGCCTTGCGGCGATCGCCGAAACCCGGCGCCTTGACCGCGCACACCTGCAGCACGCCACGCAGCCGATTCACAACCAGCGCAGCGAGGGCTTCGTTTTCCACATCCTCTGCAATGATCAGCAGCGGCTTGCCGCTTGTCGCCACCTTGTTGAGCAGGGGCAGCAGGTCGGCCAGATTGCCGATCTTCTTCTCGTAGATGAGGATGCTGCAATTCTCCAGCACGCACTCGGCCTTCTTGGGATCGGTCATGAAGTAAGGCGAGAGATAACCCTTGTCGAACGACATGCCTTCGACGTATTCCAAAGTCGTGTCGGCGGTTTTGCCTTCCTCAACCTCAACGACGCCATCAGCCCCGACCCTGTTGATCGCCTCAGCGATGATTTCACCGATGGTCGCTTCATGATTGGCGGAGACGGTGGCGATTTTCTTAAGATCATCCTTGCCGCGGGTCTTGGTGGCCATTTTCTCGATGGCTTCGCCTGCTACTACTGCGGCGGCGGTGATGCCGCGCTGCACGGCCGACGAGTTCGCGCCGGAAGCGGTGTAGCGCAGGCCGTCGAGGTAGATCGCCTCGGCCAGGAGCGTGGCGGTGGTGGTGCCGTCGCCCGCGACGTCAGCGGTCTTCTTGGCCACCTCGTTGATCATCTTCGCGCCCATGTTCTCAAAGGGCTGGGCGAGTTCGACTTCCTTGGCGACGGTGACGCCGTCCTTGGTGATCGTGGGGCCGCCGAAGGCCTTCTGCAGGGCGACGTGCCGGCCCGTGGGGCCGAGCGTCACGCCCACGGCCCGGGCGATCTGCTGCACGCCGTCCTTGAGTTCCTGCTGCGCGGTCGTGGAGAACATCAGTTGTTTGCTAGCCATGGTGTTGTCTCAGTCAGTGAGCCGGATGGTTTCGGTCCGGTTGATGTACGAATGACGAATGCTCACCGGCACGACACGTGCCGGCTCGCTCTGATCAGCCTTCGATCACGCCGAGCAGTTCGCTTTCGCGGACGATGAGGTGCGTGACGTCCTTGATTTCAACTTCGGTGCCGGAGTACTTGCCGAAGACGACGGTGTCGCCCTTCTTGACCGAGGGGCTGACGCGCTCGCCGTTGTCGAGCAGTTTGCCCGGGCCGACGGCGACGACCTTGCCCTGCATGGGCTTTTCCTTGGCGGTCTCCGGCAGGTAGATGCCGGACGCGGTCTTGGATTCAGGATCAAGCGGCTTGATGAGAACGCGATCTTCAAGGGGTTTGACGGACATGAGTTTGTCTCCAGGAAAATGCTTTGTGTCAGTTCGTGTCGTTGTGATTTAGAAGCCCATTCCACCCATGCCGCCCATGCCCGGCATGCCGCCGCCCATTCCACCCATGCCGCCGCCGTGCTCATGCCCGCCCGCGGCTTCTTTCTCCTTGGGCGCTTCGGTGACGATGCAATCCG
>CAMPIL010000130.1 GCA_946886375.1 uncultured Phycisphaerales bacterium | reverse complement strand
CACCGGAACCGTGAAGCGCTCGATCTGATCGAGTTCGATTTCGGCGTACCGAGGGTCAGCCGACACCACGCTCACGCCCGTGGCGCCCAGTTCATCGCTGCGCCGCAATCGATCCAGGAGATCGACGGTCTGCCGGCCCGCGCCCGCCGGCACGCTGATGATCAGCGGGTGATGCAGCAGGCTTTGGGCCCGATACTGGGCCAGTTGCGAACCCTCCAGCGCGAGGATGACGGAGGCTTGACCGGGCTTGATGACCCAGTTCGCAGGCTCAGGCGCGGTGAAATGCACCACGGCATTGATGGTCTCGCGCTCGCGCGTCTCGCCGGCGGCCCAAATCCAGATCAGGATCGTGACCAGCGTGGTCAGGAGAAAAGTCCAGATGTTCTTGCGGATGTTCAGTGCGTATCTCCATCAACTTGCCAATATCCGACGCTCACGCCGCGGACTGGCGATTGCTGCCCTTGGTGATCGCGGTGGCGGCATCCGAGTCGGCGTCATTGTCCGCAGTTGGCGAAGGTTCAGCGGCCAGGCGCTCAGCGAGCGTCGACTCCAACCGGTCGCGCGGCACGTCGAATTCGATTCTACCCGCCTCGGCGATGCTGATCGCGCCGGTTTCCTCGCTGACAATGACGACGATGGAATCGGTTTCCAGCGTCAAACCCGCCGCCGCGCGATGCCGCGCTCCGGTGCGGGCTGGAAGCAAGCCTTCCTCAGCGAGGGGAAACTGCACGCCCGCGGCCACGATCCGGTCCTCGCGAATGACCACGCCCAGATCGTGCAGCGGGCTGTTGGGCCAGAAGATGGATTCAAGCAGGCGCGAACTGACTTCGGCGTCGAGAATCTGGCCGCTTTCCACCAGCCCGCCGAGTTTCACGCTGCGTTCGATGGCGATCAGCGCGCCGAACTGGTTCTTGCTGAGGAACTCGACGGCTTCGCCCACGGCGTGAATGACTTCTCGCGCCCGGCTGCCGCGGCTGACGCGAAAATGACGCGCCTGGCTGAGGCGGATCATGGCCTGCCGCAGTTCGGGCTGGAAGATCACGATCAGCATGATCGCCAGGAGTTGCAGGAACTGGTCATAGATGAAATTCAACCGCGCAAAGGCGTCCGAACCCTGCCCGAGCACGCGAATGATGAGCGTGAGCAGGATGAAGACAATCGCCACGCCCTTGATGATGCCCGCACCGCGCGTGCCGCGAAGAAATCGGAACACGGCGTACACCGCGATCCAGATGATGATCATCTCGATGACGACCTGGAAACGGTTGTACCCGTGGATGATCTGAAGAGGGTTTTCAAACATGGCTGCCTGGACGTAGGCTGGCGCGGTGGATGCAAGTATAACGCTGCGGCTGGGCTTCCGGGTTTCGCCGGCGTCGGGCTTCGCCCATCCACAGGAATGTTCCAAGACTCAAGTCACTGAATTCGCTACGATCAAGTCATGTCACGATTCGGAACCGACTACCAGGTAGCCCGCGCAAGCGGCGTGTGCAGCGAGACTGGCCAGCCGCTGACGCCGGGTGTGGCGTGCATCGCCACCTTGTGCGAAAGGCCGCACGATGAAGGCTTTGATCGCAAGGATTTTTCAATCGGGGCATGGGAAGCCGGTGCGCGTCCCGAAGGGCTGTTCAGTTACTGGAAGACGATCGTCCCCCCGCCCGATGCCAAGCCCCGGCTGCTTGTGGATGACACTGTGCTGATGGACCTTTTCGAGCGGCTTGCCAGCGATGAACGACCGCAGCGGATCGCGTTCCGATTCGTGCTTGGGCTGATCCTGATGCGAAAGAAACTGCTGAAGTTCATCGGCCGCGACACGCAAGGCTCGGTTGAACGGTGGATCCTTCAAGGCCGAGGCGGCGAAGGCGAGCCGCCGCGGTTTGAGGTGGTTGATCCTCACCTTGCCGATGAAGACGTCCGCGAATTGATGGATCAACTCAGCGAGGTGCTGCAAAGCGAATTATGACCGGGGTTGCACACAGGCCCAACGCGGCGCGTCTGACTTGGCTGTCAGCGGGAGTTGTGATGCTCGTGGGCGGTTGCAAGTCGCCGCCGGGCCCGACCGTCGCGCCGCCGCCGCCATCGTACTTTGCGCTCGCCGAGACTCACAACGCTCGCATCGCAAAGTTGCAGACGCTTAACGCCAACGGAGTGATTGAAATCCGCTGGCGCGATGACCGGGGCAGTCACTTTGAGCAGGGCGACATGGAATTGTGGCTCAAACTGCCGCGCCACGTCGCGCTTCGCGTGGAGAAACTTGGCGAAACGCTGCTGTGGCTGGGGTCTGATGAATCGCGATATTGGTTGTTCGACATGATTGGCGATGAAAAGGTCCTTCGGCTGGGCAGGCACGAGGACGCTGGCGCGATTGATCAAAACAACGCCTTGGGCGTGCGGCCGCTGGTGCTGCTTGATCTTCTCGGTTTGACGCCCATGCCCGTGGCAGAGACTCCGCCGCCAGTGCAGTTCAACGCGCAGCACGATGCGTGGATGATTCAAGTCCAGGGCTCCGGCGGGCCAATGCGGATCTACTTCGATCGCCAGAGCCTGCTGCCCAAGCGCGTGGAAGCCGTCTCATCGACAGACGACCAGGCGACACTGTTCAGCAGCCTGCGACGGTACGAATCTGTGTGGCAGCCGAACATGCCGCCGCTGGCGTTTCCCAAAATGCCGAAACTGGTGGACATCGCCAGCACCTCTGACGCCCCGGCGAGCGGACAGTTCTCGGGTGGGTCGGTGAAGATCGCCATCGACCAGATGACCGGCCAAGTTCCCGCCGAACAGTTGCAGCACGTATTCGATCTTGAGCGACTTCGGCAGGCGCTGCGGCCGGACCGAATCGAAGAGGCCCAATGAATATCGCCGGCCACAACCGTTCGGCCTCACATATCCGCGGTCGGCGTCCGCTCCGATCCGCCGCCGCGTGCGTGGTGTCGTTTGCGGCGGCGGTGGTGCTTTCGCTCTTGATTTCGCAGCAGGCGCTCGCCCGTCCCGCATTGATCAGTGCAGCGAACCAAGATCATCTGTGGTTTGTCGCCGAGCCAACGCAATCCTCCAGCCGCTACCTGTTGTGCCATCGTGCCCGCGAAATGCCGCTGGAGCACTTTGATGTGCAGTGCGCCCTGGGCCAGGCACCTTCGCACCTGGCGTCGTGGGGCAATCGTGTGTGGGTGGTGTTCGAATCGACGCACAATTCGACGCGGCGGAGAGAAGTGTTCACCATCGAGGTTTGGAAGGATTCCACCATCGGGGCCTACCGCAGCACGCCGGCCGACCGCATGGACATTGCTCCGGGTCTACCGGCCCAGGGTCATCTTGCGGGCTTCGTCGGCAGCGCGGGTGGGCCGATCGCCCTGCTGGTGCCGCAATCGGCTTCGCCTTCAGGCCTGCTCACCCCCGCCAAGGAGAAACCTGCTCCCGATGGATTGGCCAAGCCGGTGTTGCTGCAATTGCGGCACGACCAATGGACGGAACTCCCTGTCCCGCCGGAGTTTACGGGAGACCGCCGGGCCATCCTTGCCGCGTGCGGCAGCGATGGCGGGCAACTGTGCCTGCTCGAACCGGCTGCTGAAAACGCGATGTCGTTGTTTCACCTGCAAGAGGCCGAATGGACCAGGCGAACCATCAACCTCGACGTGCGCAGTCTTCGAGACCTGGACATTGTCGGCGGCCAACTTGTTGCACTGGTTGCAGGCGCATCGGACGCGGAGATTGCGACTTTCATCGTGCGGCCGGCGGGTTTGATGCGGCTGGCCCAATTCCCTCAGCCCCAAGGCGCCTGGAGCGCGGCGGGAAGCGATGACGGGCTGCACGTGCTGTCCCGCCATGCCGATGGACAGTTGTTCATGCAGACCGTGCAGCCGCTTTCGGGAGCCGTCGGAACGACTATTGCACTGTCGGTGAATCCACTTTCCTCTGCGCGATTGTGGAATCTCTCGGTCCTTGTGGCGTTGATGGCTTCAGCGCTGCTGCTGATTTTCCTGGTGCGGCCGGCCGAAGAGGGCAAAGTCGCTCTCCCGGCGGGCGTGACGCCGCTTTCGGCGGGCCAGCGGATCGCCGCGCTGGCCATCGATTTGTTTCCTGCTGGAGTGCTTACAGCGTTGGTTCTTCAGAACCCCCTCGGCGACCTGTTCAGGCTGCCCATCGTGACGATGAGTCTTGAATTGAGCCTGCCGTACCTGATGATGGTCGGCCTTACGATTCTTCATTCTTCCGTTTCGGAAATACTGACAGGAAAGACGTTGGGCAAGGCGATGGTGGGGGCGCGGATCGCGGCGCGGGACGGTTCGCCGCCCCGCATCGAGCAACTGCTGCTTCGGAATTTTCTGAAATGCTTCGTGCTGCTGGTCCCACCGCTTGCGTTGTTCTCATTGTTCAACCCCCATTTGCAGGGACTTCCCGACCTGGCGGCAAGAACAATCGTGGTGCACGAGCCGGAAGCTTCGCCGGCGAAATGACGTTCACATTCGCCGCGCACGATCTGCATCCCCGCGCAAGTCTCAAGCGATTCCTGCGGACTCGCCGATAAACACGGGGTCCAACAGCGCGTTTTTGCGCGAGTGGGCATGTTGCAAGTTGCGCGGTGAATGGATTCACCGCGCCGGTTGATCGTCCTGTCCGGGCGCTGACCACGGCCGGACCAGCGAGAGGATCTCAGGTGCAAGGCGATCAGGTCATGCTGCAAACTCCACCCTCGGTGGGTTCCGATGCGCTCCCGGCCAATGCCGCGGGTGAAGCCGCGCCGGATCACGCAGCCCCGGGCACGCCATCGGGGCCCAATTGGGCGGCGTGGTCGAATCTCTGGCAGGTGCCGTCGCTGATCGTCAGCATCGCGCTGATCTCGTGGGGATTGTCCACGGTCTCGCGGCCAACGCCTCCGAACGATTTTGACGGCGCGCTGACGCAGGTGGAACAGTTTCTAGGCTCCGGCCAATTCGAATTGGCCGCCAGCCAGTTGCGCACGGTGATTGAACCGAACCTCGGCCACGCCTCGGCCGCGCAGAAGGCGCGGTATCACGCTTCGGCGGCCGATTACTTGTCGCTATCGCAGCGGGACAACCGCATACAGGACGCCGAGGCTCATCGGCGGGTCGGTCAGCACTACGTCGACGCTGTCTCCCTCGGGTTGGATCTGTCGGCTGCGCAACTGGAGCGTTGGGCTGATTCGCTGCTGGCCGTCAATGATTTGGCCGAGGCGCGCAAACGCCTGCACGAACTGGAACGTCTGAGCCGCGCGGAGGCCGCTACGGCCTCGCCGGCAGGCGAAATCCTTGCAATCCGCAGTCGCGTCTTCCGGAAGATCATCGAGCAGCAGATTCAATTGCCGGATGTGCCGTTTGATGAAATCATGACCGCCCTGTCGGAGTATCGCCTTTCCGGCAGCGCGACCGCCGACGATGAAGCATGGGTTGTCGCCCGGCAGACGGAACTTCGCCTGCAGGTCGGCCAGGCACGGCCGGCGGTGGACTGGCTGCTGGTTGAGATGCGCAGACTCGAAGATCGCGCGTTGTCTGAAGAGCATTCTCAACTGGGTGAGTTGTACGGCCTGCTCGGACGCGGTTACTTCGAACTGGGCGAATACGCGAGGGCTCAGAACCACCTTGAGCACGCGTTGACGCTGTTCAGCGGCTCGGAGACCCAGCGAGGCGAGGCGCTGACGCTGCTCGGCCAGATCGCCGTGTCTCTGGGCGATCTCGATGCCGCGATGGAGCATTTTCAGACCGTCGTGCGCGACTTCATCACGACGCGCAGTTACCTGCCGGGGCTGCTCGGCCGGGCCGAAGTGCAAAGCATGATGGGATCGCACGACGCCAGCCTTGCGGACTATCGGCTGCTGTGCGAGAAACTGCCGCAGGCTCGCCTTGGCGAGACCGTGATTCCGCCCCGCGTGGCCGAGAGCCTGTGCGAGCGGCACGATGCGGCGCTTGCACTGGGAAAAGTCGAGCGGGCATTGGATTACGTGACCTTGGCCGACGGGCTTTTTGCGCCCGATCAGGTTCCGGCCGGTGTGTTGTATCGCCTGGCATCCTCGAATCGTCAGATCGCCGACAACCTTATCGCGGAAGCGACAAAGCAGACGGATCAGGCCGCTGATTCCGGACCTGCGGAGGTTGATCCGGCGGTCCGGCGCGAAGCCAACATTCACTACGAGCGTGCCGGTGAATATTTCGTCCGGCACGCCGGCGCTGCGTCACTGGCTGAGCGCGAACAAGGGCAGGATTCGCCGTCGTCGTTGTGGCTTGCGGCCGACAGTTTCGACCTTTGCGGGCGGCTGGACCTCGCGATTGAACATTTCACCAAGTATCTCGGGATGCAGCCGGCGGATGATCCCCGCCGCGCGATGACGCTGTTTCGCCTTGGCCAGGCGTACCAGGCGCGGCTGGAGTTCGAGCAGGCGATCCATGCGTACGAGGCGCTCGCATCGGACCGTGGGCGCACCGCGGTTGCGGTCCAAAGTTACGTTCCGCTGGCGCGATGTTACATTGCGATCAACCGCGCTCCTGAAGCGCGTCAGTTGCTCAAGCAGGTTCTTGGCGGCACTCGGTTGCTCCAGCCCGATGCGCGGGATTATCGCGACGCGTTGGTGGAACTTGGCCGCATCGAATACAACGAGCGTGCCCACGCGCCTGCCATCGAAGCCTTCACTGAGTTCCTTGAGCGTTATCCCACCGATGCGCGGAACCCCGAAGTGCGCTACCTTTTGGCCGATTCGTACCGGGCCAACGCCCTGGCGCTGGCCGAGCGGGTCAAGCAGGACGCCGGGCTTTCGGTCGCGGAGGCGGGGCGGCTCAACGGCATCAGCGTGGAACAATTGCAGACCGCGCTGGACCTCTTTGCGCAAGTGTGCGGTTCGCCAACCCTGCCCGACGGGCGAGAGCCGGACCCCGCGCGACAGGACATGCTTCGCCGCGCCGCGCTGTATCAGGCTGATTGCGCCTGGGCCTTGGGCCAGCACGAACAGGCCATCGACCTGTACGACCGGGCGGCGCGGCAGTACAGCATTCATCAGAGTTCCATGTACGCGTTGATTCAGATCGTCAACTGCTACAACGCGCTGGGCGATCCCGAACACGCGGCCGCCGCGCACCACCGTGCGCTGGTGCGCCTGAAGCAACTTCCTGACGATGCTTTTACTTCTCCCGATTCGCTGATGGATCGCGCCGCGTGGGAGCAGTGGCTCGAAAACAATCCGGTCGGGCCCGCACGCACTGCCGCCGCGACTCATTCCGATGGATAGTTTGGCCCGCCGCGCTCCCTGATTTGAAAGGACAAGATGTCCGCTTCGCACTCACCAGATTCCCCGATCGGATCGCAGACGCTGCTTGATTTGCTCCAGCGGCAGCAGTCGCTGGTCGATCAACTCGCTGCAATGGCGCAGTCGCAGTCAACGCTCATTGCGCAGGGCAGCACCGACCGCCTGCTCGATCTGCTCTCGCAGCGGCAGATCATCATCGACCAGTTCACCGCCACGCAAACGCAACTGGGCGAGATGACGCAGACGCTGGATCGGCACATGGACCGGGCCAGCAATCCGCAGCAGGAACAGATCAAGCGGCTGATGGGCGACATCGGCGAGCAATTGACGCAGATCATGCGATGCGATGAACGCGACCAGGCCGCGCTCTGCACCAGCCGCGATCAGATCAAGCAGGAACTCTCCACGATGGGCACGGCCCGGCAGGCTCGCTCGGCGTATCGGCCGGCGGTCCAGGACACGCGCTTTGCCGACCGGCGCGGCTGAACCATGACCATTGTTCAATCTTCCAATCTTGGATTGGCCGAACACGCAGCGCCATCGGCGTTTGACGGCAATGTCTCGCCGGACGACCTGCGCGACTTGATGGAATCGGTGACGCAAACCACGCAGCGGCTGCAGGCCACGCATGCATCGCTGCTGAATCAGGTTGACCGATTGCAGCATGAACTTGCCGAAGCCAACGCCGCGTTGCGCAGGTCGCAGGCCCTGGCCGCGCTGGGCGAAATGGCGGCTGGCATTGCCCACGAGGTGCGCAACCCGCTTGGGTCCATTCAGTTGTACGCGCAGATGCTGGCCGAGGACCTGGCCGACCGACCCGCGCAGGCGGAGTTGTGCGGCAAAATCGGGCGGGCGGTGATCAACCTCGATGGCATCGTGCGCGATGTGCTGGCCTTTGCCCGCGATACCACTATTCACCCGGAGCCTACCAACGCCCAGGACCTGCTGGATCGCGCGGTCGCCAACTGCCAATCGCTGCTGAGAGGTTCAATCGAGTTGATCCGCGACGGGCGCGAATCGGTGCATTGCCTGACTGCCGATCCCGGCCTGATCACCCAGGCCTTGGGCAACATCGTTCGCAACGCCGTCGAGGCGATGACCGAAGCCAACACATTCCGTCGGCAACTGCGGCTTGGGGCGGCGAAGCGAAAGATGCGCTGCGCCAACGGGAAGACCGAAACCCGCATTGTGCTTTCGGTGCTGGACAGCGGGCCGGGCATTCCGCCGGAGGTCCTTGGAAGAATCTTCAACCCGTTCTTCACGACTCGCGCCACGGGAACAGGACTCGGCCTGGCGATTGTGCATCGCATCGTGGATGCCCACGGTGGGCACGTCAACATCACCAACATTCCCACGGGCGGGACCAAAGTCGAACTTTGTCTGCCGTTGAAGGCAGCCTCATCAAATCTCAGGCCGCCCAGCGCGGCCACGCACGCCTAACCCGGAGCACCACACCTCATGAGCAAGATTCTGGTTGTTGACGACAAGGAAATGATGCGAGACAGCGTGGCGACGACCCTGGCCCGCAAGGGGCATTCTGTAGTCACGGCCGTCCATGCCAAGGCCGCGCTGGAAAAAATCGCCGAGCGACCGTTCGACGCGGTCATTACAGATCTCCAGATGCCGGAGATGGATGGTGTGGAACTCCTGCGCGAAATTCGCAAAATCGACGACCAGTTGCCGGTGATCGTGATGACGGCCTTCGGCAGCGTGGAGACGGCCGTTGCCGCGATGAAGCAGGGGGCGTACGACTACATCACCAAGCCCTTTTCAGGCGACGCATTGCTGGTGACGGTGGAGCGCGCCGTGGAACATGCCAAGGTGGTCAAAGAGAACAGCATTCTTCGCGCCGCCGCTTCCCCGGCCGGCTGCCGAAGCGCGAAGACCAGTCACGAGATGGTCGGCGACAGCCAGCACATGGCCCAGTTGCGCGAGCGG
>CAMPIL010000129.1 GCA_946886375.1 uncultured Phycisphaerales bacterium | reverse complement strand
CACCCGCCGCGCGATGTTCTTCAACCCCTCCGGCCCGTGATACACCGCGTACATGCCCGCCATGATCGCGAGCAAGACTTGCGCGGTGCAGATGTTTGAAGTGGCACGCTCGCGCTTGATGTGCTGCTCGCGCGTCTGGATCGCCATGCGATACGCCATATTGCCCTGGGCGTCTTTTGAAACACCAATCAAACGCCCCGGCATTTTGCGGACGTATTCGTTTTTCGTCGCCATGAACGCCGCGTGCGGCCCGCCGAAGCCCATCGGCACGCCGAATCGCTGCGCGCTGCCCACCGCGATGTCGGCCCCCCACTCGCCCGGCGGCTTGATCAGCGTGCACGCGAGCAGATCAGTCGCGTACACCACCAGCGCACCTGCGGCGTGCGCGGCGTTCACCACGCTCGAATAATCCACGATGCGGCCGTCGGTACTCGGATATTGCAGCAGGACGCCGCATGACTCCGCGAAGCCCAGTGATTGCAATCCCTGGGCGTCAGCAATCACCACGTCAATTCCCATCGACTTGCCGCGCGTTTTCACCACTGCAATGGTCTGCGGATGGCAATCATCTGCCACGAAGAACTTGTGCTTGGTTCCGTCAACTCCCCCTGCTGCTGCATGGCACATCGCCATCGCCTCCGCCGCCGCGGTTGCTTCATCCAACAACGAAGCATTCGCGATGGGCAATCCCACCAGATCGCTCACCATCGTCTGGAAATTGAGCAGCGCCTCCAGCCGCCCCTGCGCGATCTCCGCCTGGTACGGCGTGTACTGCGTGTACCAGCCGGGGTTCTCCATGATGTTGCGCAGAATCACCGGCGGCGTGATCGTGTCGAAATAGCCCTGGCCGATGAAACTGCGATGCACCTTGTTCTTCTGCGCGATTGATCGAAGTTCGTTCAGCGTCTCGAACTCGCCGCGACCATCGTGCGTGCCCGGCAGGTTCAGTGGACGGCGCAGGCGAATCGACTCAGGTACGGTGCGATCGATCAATTCATCCAGCGATCCAACGCCCAACGCGCGAAGCATGTCTCCAACATCGCGCGGATCAGATCCAACGTGCCGATGAACAAACGTATCCTGGGGCTTCGCGATCGTGGAGGCGTCGGCGGCAGGCGATTCAGACCGGCCGGCGGGTGCGGACAGTTCGACCGTCTCGCGCGTCTTGGCGGGTTCGGTCGGCGACTGGGTGAGATTACTGTGGTTCATTGGTGGTCGTGAAACAAGAAACGGCTTGCGCATCTCAAGCCTTCTCAGACGGCAGTGGCTGGTTGCAAAGTCTCTGAGGCTGGGGCGAGGAAGGCAGCCGCGTCCTCACCTTCCCATGGGCTGAGTCAACTATATTCAGCGAGCCGCCTTTCAGCAACGGACCGCCGCCGCAGCGGTACACTCACCAGCCCGTGGCGTACACTGTTCTTTCGTCATTCGCCCATCTTTCGAAAGCGCATCCGACATGATCAATACATCTGAGTTTTCCAGGCTACGGGCTTTCTTTGTCCTGATTGCGGCACTGGCGTTTCCCGCCGCGTGCACCATCAGCCCCGACACGCACGCCGACGCCGCTGTCGCGCCAGCCGCGGTCAGCCCCGCCGAGGCGCCGCCGACCGGCACAGTGACCGAGGCTCCATCCAATATCCGCCGCTTCCTGCCGAAGGACTCCAGCGTCGCTGCTGAAGTTGCCGCAGACAAACTCGATCTCCGCAAGGTGTTCGAGGATTTGGGACCGGACGCGACCGAGTGGTACCAGCACGTGCAGACGCTTTCCAACCCCTTCTTTGAGGGCCGTGCGCCCGGCACGCGGGGCGGAGAAGTTGCCGCGGAATACATCGAGTGGTACTTCAGGCAATGTGGCGTCGAGCCCGCGTTTCCCAGCGCCGGGCAGGAGATGGGCGGCGGCATTTCCAAGGCCGGTTACACCTATCGCCAACCGTTCGATTTCGCCTCTCCCAACCCCGATGTGCGCGTGCTTGAGGCGGCAGGATCGATGAACGGCCAGCCGCTGACCGAAGGAATCGACTTCGTGGTGCTGGGCAATTCAGGCAGCGGACAAGTCGTCGGGCCGGTGACGTTTGTCGGATACGGAATTGAACAGGGCCGCGACGGTTATTCCAGTTTCGACAACGACACCGATCTCACCGGCCGCATCGCGCTGCTGCTGCGGTATGAACCGCTGGATGAGCAAGGCAAGAGCAAGTGGAGCAGAGCACGCTTCAGTGCTGCATCAGGCATTGAAATGAAGATGAAAAGCGTCGTGGACCGCGGCGCGGCTGCGGTGATCCTGGTCAACCCGCCCGGCGCGGTGGATGGCAAAACGACGCTTGAAACATTCCGCGACAGCGGGCGGTTCGGCGGGCGATTGACCATTCCATCCGTGCAGGTTTCGCAGGAAGTCGCTGACCGCCTGCTTCGCGCAGGCGATTCGCAGAAGCGCGACCTGACATCATGGCGGCGACTGGCCGACAACGGCGAGGTGAAGTCCGTCAATCTCGACAACTCGCTGCAGGTTTCGCTCACGAGCAATCTCCAGGTCAAAGATCGGCTGGAAACTGAAAACGTCGCCGGCGTGCTGCGCGGCAAGGGCAGCCTTGCGGATCAATGGATTGTCATCGGCGCCCATTACGACCACCTTGGCTACGGCTACACTGGCGCGAGGCCCAACAACATCGGGCAACTCCATCCCGGCGCGGATGACAACGCCTCCGGAACCGCCGGGGTGCTCATCGCGGCGCAGCGCATGGCGAGGAATTACAACGAAGCCGCCGACGACGCCAACCTGCGCTCGGTGCTGTTCATCGCCTTCAGCGCGGAAGAGGCAGGCCTGATCGGCTCCAAGCACTTCGTCGAGCATCCATCAATGAACGTTGAGTCGATCAATCTCATGATCAACATGGACATGATCGGCCGGCTGCGCAGCGACAATCTGCTCGTGCAGGGCACGGGCACGGCGGAAAACTTCGACAAACTGCTCAAGCCCATCTTTGAAAGCAGCGGCTTGAAGATCTCCGCATCGCCGACCGGGCGCGGACCGTCGGATCACTCAAGTTTCTATGGCAAAGACGTGCCGGTGCTGTTCCTGTTCACCGGCGAGCACGCGGACTACCACAAGCCCACCGACAAGGGCTACACCGTGAATCCCGCAGGCGCGGTGAAGATCATTGACCTGCTGGAGCATTTGGCGATGCACTTCGCCGCCGCCCCCGATCGCCTGAAGTTCGCGCAGGCCACCGGCGGCGGGCCGGGGCGCGACACCGGCGCGAAAGTCAGCCTGGGCACGATGCCGGATTACACCGCCGAACTGGAAACCGGCATGCGCGTGGACGGCGTGCGCGATGGATCAAGCGCCGCCGAGGGGGGCATTCAGGCCGGCGACATTCTGCTGACCTGGAACGGCGCCGAGATCGCCGGCGCGCGGTCACTATCGGAGTTTCTCGCCAAGCACGAACCGGGAGACAAGGTGAAGATCATGCTGCGGCGCGGTGAGGAAGAAAAATCGGTTGAAGTTGTATTGAAGGGGCGCGCGGCGCAGTGATGCCGGAACCGTGCTGAGCCTCAACGGCAACGCGCGGCAAAAAGGCGGCAGGCCCTCTTGGAGAGGGCCTGCCATGGTCGTGTGGACGTAAGCCGAATTCTGTGCCCCCGGAAGTTGATGTCGCGCTCAGGATCGCGCGGCCGCAACTTCCGGGGGTGGTGATCATTCCTCTGGGACCGATGTTGCCATCGGCCTCAAGCACGCTACCCGTCCCATACCACGGACCGTGGTTCCAGAAATTCTGTTGCCAGAACTTCCGGAGGGACTGCTTGCGCTTGCACGCGGTGGGGTTTGCCGTGCCTCGATTGTCGCCAATCGAGCGGTGCGCTCTTACCGCACCGTTTCACCCTTGCCTGACGGGCCCACTGAAGCAGCCACGCCGGGCGGTCTGTTCTCTGTGGCACTGTCCCTGGCACATTCGACCAATGCCGGTGGGCGTTACCCACCACCGTGTCCTGCCGTGTTCGGACTTTCCTCTCGCCGTGGCGAGCGATCACCTGTCCACGCGGTCATTATAGCCTTTTCATGCAACGGATCGCGGCGGCTTCGCATATCATCATGATCATCCATCACATGGAGGCGTACATGAAATCGCGATTAGTCGGATTGACCCTTGCAGTTGTCGTTCTCGCCAGTTCGGCGTTTGCGGCGGGTCCGCTTCGCTACCCGCAAACCAAGCGGGTTGATCAAACCGACACCTACCACGGCACGGTCGTCGCGGATCCTTATCGCTGGCTTGAGGATGATGCGCGAAAATCCAAGGACGTCGCCCAGTGGGTGGAAGCGGAGAACGAAGTCACCTTCGGCTATCTCAAATCCATCCCGGAGCGGGACGCCATCAAGCAGCGCCTCACCGAACTGTGGAATTACGAAAAACTTACCGCGCCGTTCAAGATCGGCGGGCGGTACTACGTCTCAAAGAACAGCGGACTGCAGAACCAGTTTGTGCTGTACGTGATGGATTCGCTGACCGGCGAGCCGCGCGTGCTGTTTGATCCGAATACCTGGTCCAAGGATGGAACTGTCGCACTGGCCGGCACGCACTTCAGCGATGACGGCAAGTACGTCGCCTACGGCATTGCCGAGGCGGGTTCGGACTGGCAGAAATTCCGCATCCGCGACATCGCGGCTGGCACCGATCTGCCCGAAACCATCAACTGGGTGAAGTTCTCCGGCGCGGCATGGACCAAAGACGGCAAGGGATTCTTCTACGGCAGGTATGACGCTCCGCCGGTCGATGGCGGCGAGCAGTTTCATGCCGTCAACAAGTTTCAGAAACTCTATTACCACCGCGTCGGTACGCCGCAATCTGACGATGTGCTTGTCTATCACCGGCCGGACCAACCCGACTGGAGTTTCGGCCCCACCGTCACCGAAGATGGCCGCTACCTCGTCATCACTGTCGCCAAGGGCACCGATGACAAGTACCGCATCTTCGTCAAGGACCTGGCCGAGCCGTACGGCCTGCCCGTGGAGCTGATTGACAATTTCGAGGCCGAGTACAGTTTCATCGACAACGATGGTCCGTTGTTCTATTTCAAGACCGATCTGAACGCGCCGCGCGGCCGCGTGATCGCCATTGACGTTCGAACACCTGCGCAGGACAAGTGGAAGGAACTGATCCCGCAATCCAAGGACACGCTTCAGGGCGTGAACACCGTGGGCAACATGTTTGTGGCGAGATACCTGAAAGACGCCGCGACGGCTGTGCGCATGTACGACATGGCCGGCGCGCACGTGAGGGACGTCGAGTTTCCCGGCCTGGGCACGGCGGGCGGGTTCGGCGGCAAGCGCGCCGATACTGAAACGTTCTATTCGTTTTCGAGTTTCGCCACACCCCCCAGCAACTATCGCTACGACATGATCACCGGCCAGAGCACGCTGTTGCAGCAGGCCAAGGTCGACATCAACTCCAGCGATTACGAAGTCAAGCAGGTGTTCTACAACAGCAAGGACGGCACCAAAGTGCCGATGTTCATCTGCCATCGCAAGGGCATCAAACTGGATGGCAGCAATCCAACGCTGCTGTACGGTTACGGCGGATTCAGCATCCCCATGACGCCGGGATTTTCGATCTCGCGCGTCGCGTGGATGGAAATGGGCGGTGTGTACGCCATGGCCAACCTGCGCGGCGGCGGTGAATACGGCGAAGACTGGCACAAGGCCGGCACCAAGACCTCCAAGCAGAACGTGTTTGATGATTTCATTGCCGCGGCGGAATGGCTCGTTGCGAACAAATACACCAATTCAAAGAAGATCGCGATCCAAGGCGGCAGCAACGGTGGCCTGTTGGTCGGAGCCGTGATGACGCAGCGGCCGGATTTGTTCGGTGCATGCCTGCCGGCCGTGGGTGTGATGGACATGCTGCGCTTTCACAAGTTCACCATCGGCTGGGCCTGGGTGGATGACTACGGCAAGTCGGACGATCCGGAGCATCCGGAATGGTTCAAGGCGCTGCACGCGTACTCGCCTTATCACAATCTGAAGGAAGGCGTGAAGTACCCGGCGACGTTGATCACCACCGCCGACACGGACGACCGCGTGGTGCCCGGCCACAGTTTCAAGTTCGCAGCCGCGCTGCAGCACTCCCACGGAGGCGAAGCGCCGGTGCTGATCCGGATTGAAACGCGCGCCGGCCACGGGGCAGGCAAGCCGACGGAGAAGATCATCGAGGAGGTTGCGGACCAATTCGCCTTCCTCGTGAAGAACCTGGGCGTCTCCATGCCAAGTGCGAAAGTGGTTGAAGGCGGATCGTCCAAGTCAGCGGCGCCGCGCGAATAACGGGTTGGGTGCACATCTGCGGTTTCACTGAACCGCGCGGCTGGATTGGCCGATAAACTCGCCATGCGCGAGTTTGATCTCATTTGCATCGGCTGCGGGCCGGCGGGCGAGAAGGCCGCCACCCAGGCCAGTTATTTCAAGCATCGCGTGGCGATCATTGAAATGAACGCGCAGCCCGGCGGCGCAATGGTCAACACCGGAACCATTCCCTCCAAGGCTCTGCGAGAAACCGCGCTGCTGTGCTCGGCGTTCAATCGCCGGCCGCTGCCCGGCACGACCTTCCGCCTCGATCACAATGTCTCGATCGCCAAGTTCATGGCCCGCCGACATTTCATCGAGCAGCAGGAACACGACCGCATCGAATCCTCCATCGATCGTCACAACGTTGAAGTTTTTCACGGAACCGGGCGCGTGGTCGATCCGCACACTGTCGTCGTGCAGCATGCCGACGGCAGTCACACTTCGCTGCGCGCAAGATTCAACCTCATCGGCACGGGATCATCGCCTTTGCGGCCGAGTCACGTGCCGTTTGATCTGCCCAACGTCGTTGACGCGGATGGCGTGTTGAAGTTGGACCGCATTCCTGCATCCATGATCATCGTCGGCGGCGGAGTCATCGGCTGCGAGTATGCATCCATCTTCGCGGAGATGAACGTCAAGGTGACGCTCGTGCACACGCAGAGCGATGTCCTGCCCTTCATCGATGCGGAGTGCCGGCAACTCCTGGTCCAGGCAATGCAGGAGCAGGGTGTCGAACTCTTGCTGGGCAAATCAGTGGCGCAAGTCGAGCCTGCGAACGACGGCTCCGTACGCGTGAGATTTGAAAGCGGCGAAGTGATCGCGGCTCAGTCGCTGCTGTGGGCGGCTGGGCGTTCCAGCAACACGAACGGTCTTGGCCTGGAAGAGGCCGGCGTGGCCATGGGCCAGCGAGGCCTGATCATCGTCAATGAACACTATCAGACGAACGTCCCGTCGATTTATGCGGCGGGCGACGTGATCGGATTTCCCGCTCTGGCCGCGACATCGATGGAGCAAGGCCGCGTCGCCGCGTGCCACATGTTCGACATCGGCTTCAAGCAGTCGCTCACGCGCCTGATGCCGATTGGTCTGTACACGATCCCCGCGATTTCGTATGTCGGCATGAGCCAGGAGGAAGCGCGAAACGCCGGCCACGATCCTGTCATCGGCCGCGCTTCCTACCGCTACAACGTGCGCGGCCGAATGCTCGGCGACGAGCGAGGACTGCTCAAGTGCGTCTTTGATCGCCGAACCCGCGCGCTATTGGGATCGTTCATCGTCGGCGAAGACGCGACGGAACTCATCCACATCGCACAGGCTGTGCAGGCGCATGGCGGTGGAATCGACTATTTCATCGGCACCTGCTTCAACTATCCATCGTTGGGCGAGTTGTTCAAGTACGCCTCATACAGCGCGCTCCAAGCCATTGCAGCGCACGACGAAGCAAACGCCGCGCCGCTCGCGGCGTAGCACGGCATCACGGGTCTCCCCTCCGCCCCGTGACTGCGGAGGAATCACTTCAATCCCAAGATTCGCGACAGCCATCCCGCCGGCACGTCGTCTGCCAGACCGCCACTTGCATCGCCAAGAACGCCGGCAGCCGCCGCATAGCCGCTGCGCACCGCGCCTTCCATCGTCGCGGGCCAGCCGGTGTCGGTCCAATCTCCCGCAAGAAACAGGTTCTCCACGCCTCCCCCGCCGCTGCCCACAAGTGCGGGCGTTGCGCCGGGGCGAAGCGCATCCATGCCGGGCAGTGAGGCGAACGTCGCACGCTTCTCCTTGATCGAGCGCGCTTCCACCGGCGGCAGCCCGATCGACTGAGGCAGCGCGTGATGCACATCGCCAAGCACACGCTGCACGATCTCATCCTCAGACAGTTCCATCCAATCATCCGCGCCGCTGATCACCGCGTGAACATGCTGGCGGCCATCACTGTTCACGCCCTTGTTGAACAGCCATTGCACGCCGCGATCCACAAGAACAAGGTGCGGCAAATGCATGATCGGCTGAGCGAAGTACAAGTGCACGCCAAGGATCGGACTGACTTCCAAATGATCCAGACATTGCAATCGACGGTCGGCCCGGCGCAACGCATCCGAGACAAGTTTGTCCAATCGATCAAACGGCGCGGCGGAAACGACCGCAGCACTTTCCACGAGGCCGTCTTCAGTGACCACGCCCGTCACGCGCCGGCCGTCGAAGGCAATCGCCTTTGCCGACACGCCCAATTGGATGTCGCCGCCCGCATCGATGATGACGTCGATGGCGGGCGCGTAGAGTTCCGCAAGCGGAACCGTGGCCAGACCCATCGTGTACGACCAGCGGTTTGCGAGGAACCCTTCCTGAAAAACCTGCAGCGCGTGGGATGCATTCACCCGGTGCGCATCCATGTTGCATGCGCTGACGATGATGGTGTTCCAGAACGACCGCACGAGTTCTCGCGGCTGGCCGCATTCATCGAGAAACTCGCCAAACGTTCGATCTCGCCACGCGAACCGGCCTTTGCTTCCCATGCGGATCATGCGCCACATGCAACGCGCGATGTGCCGTTTGTCCGCTCGGTTGAAAATGCGCATGCGGCGGAATGATGAACTCAAATGCAGCGGCGCGGGCAGCCAGCCGGCCTTCATCCGGTCGATCTCGCCCCGGCCGCGCGTCCAATACAGCGTCTTGTGCCACTCGATCTGATCGAGCACGTTCAGCCTGGAATACAGGTCGATGAGATTTGTGCAGCAGCCGAGCAGCACGTGCTGGCAGTTGTCGATGGTGTGGCCGCTGCGTGGATCAACCAGGCTTGTGGCGCGGCCGCCGCGGCGATTTTTCGATTCGATGAGGATGGGCTGGCATCCCCCATCCGCCAATCGCACCGCCGCCGCGAGTCCCGCC
>CAMPIL010000128.1 GCA_946886375.1 uncultured Phycisphaerales bacterium | reverse complement strand
CGGCGCTTCGCGCGCCGAAGCGCCGACGTCTAATCCCGCCCGCTCAGGCGGAACTCTCGGCTAAAGGCCCCCGACCGGCGTGGCAATCCTTTACGGGGCCGATCCAGGGGGCTTATCCAAAACCCAATCACTCCAACATCCAATTCAGAATCCGGCCATGCAAGCCCGTGACACGATTCCCCATCGATTGGTTCGGTCTGTGCGGCGTGGGCTGGCTGATCCGGCATGACGGTGCTACGGTGAGTGCGTGAACGGCCCTGCACGCCAACATGTCGCGATCTACGCGGGCTCCTTTGACCCGATAACCCTCGGCCATCTGGACGTGCTTCGCCGCGCGCGAAGATTGTTCGACGGCATCGTGCTGGGCATCGGCCGCAACCCCGACAAGCCCGCGCTGTTCACCGCTGAAGAACGTCAGGAGATGGTTCAGACGCTCGTGGATGAACTGCTCGGGGCCGAACCCGACGGCTGCCCGGTGCGCGTCGAACGATACACCGGCCTGACGGTGGATTTCGCCAAGCGCGTGAACGCCTCAGCGATCCTGCGCGGCATCCGCAACATCACCGACCTGGCGATGGAAACTCAACTCGCCATCACCAATCGTCAGGTCGCCGACATCGAAACGGTGTTCGTCGTCACCGGTGAAGAGTACGCGTTCACCAGTTCCAGTTTGATCCGCCAGATCGCTGCGCTGGGCGGACCGCTGGATCGACTGGGATCAATTGTTCCAAAACTGGTGATCGAGCGCATGAAGCAGAAGCGCGCCGAACCCGGAAATCCGCTGGGCAAGTTGGCGCACGATCAACTGGTGGAGTAACCGAGGCACCAGGCATTTGGCACTCGGCGCTAGTGCCTCATGCCCAATGCCTAGTGCCACGCCTGAATACCGCATCATCTCCATCGGCACGCTCGCAGCCAACCCGCTCTGGAACGAGAAGGGCCAGGTGCGCACCGGTCACGCCACCACCACGCTCCTGAGCGCGGGCGATGCGCACATTCTCATCAACCCCGGCCTGCCGGCGCAGGCGATGGCTGCGCGGCTGTCGGAGCGAACGCCGCTGAAGACTTCCGACATCACGCACGTGTTCCTCACCTCGTTTGACGCCGATCATCGCCGTGCCATCCGTTTGTTTGAAGACGCCGACTGGCTGATTCACGAACCAGAACGAGACGCGGCTCGATCAGGCTTGAAGATCACGCGCGATGAAGCCATCGAAGCGGACGATGACGAACTGGTGAAACTGGTGGATCAGGAAATCGCGATCCTTGAGACCTGCGAAGTCGCGCCGGATTCCATTGCGCCGAAAGTTGACCTGTTTCCCCTTCCGGGAGTGACGGCGGGAACCTGCGGCCTGCTCATCGCGCTGCCGGGGTCAACGGTGCTGGTGTGCGGCGACGCGATTCCGACGATTGAACATCTCACGCAAGGCAAGGTGCTGCCACAGTGCGTCAGCATTGCCCAGGCGCAGGAATCGTTCAAGGAGGCGGTGGAGATCGCGGACGTGCTGATTCTCGGCCGGGACAACCTTGCCTTGAACCCGCTGCGCCAAATGTGAGTAGGTGATTGGAGCAGGATGAACTCTCGCATCACGATCTTCTGTTTTTGCATTGCGCTGCTTGGCGGCTTGGCCAGCGCGCAACCTTCGCCGCCCGCTGCGCCCAACGCAGGGCCGGCGCAGGCGGAGCCGCCCTGGCCGGTGAAACTCGGCTTGCGCGTGCACACGGTGAATCAGGCGTTTCCCTTGATCGACCGCGTGGTGCTGGTTCCTGACGCCGCGACGTATCTGGATGAACTGGCGAAGTGGTCGCCTCTGGGCCGCTGGCCGGTGTTGATTGAAGATCGCGTCCTGACGCCGATGTTCGTCCGCCGCTTCAAGCCTGCGCAGGTGATTCGGCGCGAATCCATCGGCGAGCAGCGGCCCGACAACGCGGCCCGGCAGAAGCAGATCGAAACCATCATCGTGCGCGCCTTCGGCGGCGATCCGGCCCAGCACAGCGCGCAGGACATCTTCATGCTCCAGAAATACGCGCCGCAAGGCGTGGTGATCGCGTCGCTGGATGATCCCGCGTGGACTGCGGCGGTCGCGCTGGCGGCCGGCCGGGGCCAGCCGATTGCGTGGATGAACGACAATTTTGCCGCTCCGAATGATGAGATCAATGACGAGACCGCGATGCGGCTGGTGCGGACTGTTGATGGTCTGCTCGCGCAGCAGCCGTACACGTTCGCGCAGATGGGCGATGAGATTGAAACCATCACGCTCTGCCGCGCTGTCGCCACCCGCGCGCGGGTAAACCTGCCGCCGATCGCCTCGGCCAACGTGGGCGGGCCCAACGCCGATGGACCGGTGGCGATCACCGACTTGCTCGGCCGCAACGCCGACGCCACGCGCTACGCGATCACGGGAATGATCTTCGGCGATGAAGCGCGCTGCGCGTACATTGCGATGTGCTCGCTGTTTCTGGATCGACAGCGCGCGTGGATGTGCAACACCTATCCATCCGACGGCGCCTGGGCGCAGTACGGAATGGACCGGGCCGCCGCGATGCTTGAGGCGCGCGGCTTCGCCGTGCAGCACAACGCAGGTTCATCGGCCAGCGAAGTCGCGTGGATGCGGCAGTTGATCGGCGGGCTGTCCACTGACATCGTGGTGATGAACACCAAGGGCAACTCCGATTTCTTCGACATGTTCACCGGCCAATGCCATCCGCATGATGTTCCGGTGCTGAACGAGCCGGCCGTGCTTCACCTGATTCACAGTTGGTCGATGCAGTTTCCCCAGCGGCTGGACACGGTGGGGGCTCAATGGCTGGATCGCGGCGCGTATGCGGCGGTGGGATCATGCTGGGAACCGTATCTGAACGCCTTTGTCCCGCCGGCGGAACTGGCCAACCGCTGGGTGAACATGGTGCCGTTCCTGGTTTCGGCCCGATGGTGGGACAACCAGGGGCCGCTGTCCACGCCTTGGAGGGTGGTGACGTTCGGCGATCCGCTGATGCTGTGCGCCCCGGCCGAACACGCGAACAAACCCCGCGTCAATCGTGCTGCGGACTACGGCGTTGATCTTGCGGAGCAGGCGAAGTCGCTCATGCGCCAAACCGAGAGCGATGAATCAGGCAAATCGTACGGCGGGGCCATTGAAATCCTGAGCATGACCGGCAAGGACGAAATCGCGGTGGGATTGTGGAGGCTGGCTGATGCTCGTGGCAAGGGCGAGGTCGCGGCCCGGGCGAGTCTCGAACCGCTGTTTCGCATGCGCGATGTGGATGGATTTCTGCGTGCCTGGGACCAGTTGCCCGTGCGCGATGCTCATGCGGCCGACATGCTCTGGCACCTGATGGCGCCGCGATTGCCGGCAAGCAACGGGCCTGTCAAAGGCGATGTGCTGATGCAACTGCAATCGGCGATTCGCCAGCCGCTGCCCGAGCACGACCTGATGCGGCTGGCTCCCGCGCTGGCGCGAGCGCTGGGCAAAGCGCACGTGCAATCGGTGATTCAGCGCGAAATGAAAAAAACAAACGCCAGCGGCTCGCAACAAGCCCTGGCGGAGTTGCTCAAACTGTACTGATACCCCGGCACACGCGATCAGCCAAGTGGATTGGCAGCCGACCTTAGTCGGTTTTGCCGCCGCTGGCGTACTGCCAACCGGCGTTGCTGCGTGCGATGGTGGCGTAGTTGTCGTAGATGGCTTGCCCCAGCGCGTCGCCGGCGCCCAGTCTGAAGGTGCGCGGCTGGCTGGAAGCTCGCGCGGTCTGGACTGGTCCAAGGGTCGTCAGCGCGACGGCGGTGTTGGCCGAGGGCGCGGATGCGGTCTGCGTGGAACTGCAGCCGCCGCTCACGAGCAACGCCATCGCTGAGACTGTGGAAAGAATTGCGGTGTGCTTCATGGCCATTCTCCTGCGGGCGTGTTGGGTCAAAGGACACAACGAGCGCGATTGAGGTATCGACCGGAGCAGGCCGCAAATGAAGTGGATCAAGGCGAATGGCGGAAAAGCACCCCGGTCGCTTAACCATCGCAGGTCATTTTTAGGTCTGATAATGCAGGCGGGAACGCGCCGAGGCCGCGCCGGTATCAAAAATAGTAAAAGCGATCAACGCTGACCCTTGACAGTGGTGCATCAATCCGCGACTTTGCCTATATGGGACCGGTCCGTCGGCCGGCAGCGGGACCCTACAACTGGAGATCTGAGGCATGAACAGAGTGAATTGCGTCTGGCGTGTCTGCATCGCCCTCGCGTGCGTTGCAGTCATGGCCGTGTCGCCCAACGTCATGGCGCAGGATGTACCCACCGAACCCTTGGAAGCGCCTGCCGTGCAAGGCGTTGCGCTTCCTGAAGACGGACTGGCGTATCCGATCAGCGAGTTTGTTCTTCGCTACGTGCGCGACAACCCATTGCACCCGCCGCTGGAAGACGTAATGGCGATGCCGGTGCAACTGGGCCGCGTGGCCGACGGCTACGTCGCGCCTCGCGCTGATGTCGAACTCGTCACCATCACCATGGCCGAGGCTGCGACGCGCGGCACGGAGCGGTACTACGGCTCGGCGCTGCAGCGCATCATCGAAGCCGTGCGCGATTCCATGGTCTCGCGCAACCTGCTGGGCGTGTACGTCGCGCCCGATCCACTTCAGATCAACGAAGCCGGCGCCGACCTGCGCAAACCGCAGAACGCTTCCAACTCACTGACGCTGGTCATCGCCACCGGCACGGTGACCCAGGTGCGAACGCTGGCCTCCGGCGAGCGCGTGACCGAAGGCAGCAAGTGGCAAGGCGCGATCAAGCCCGAAGAACGCATCAACAACAAGGTGCACAAACGAATCCTTGAACGCTCGCCGATTCAGCCCTACCACGAGCCGGCTGAAGGCGAGGAAGCCGCCGAGCAAACCGACCTGCTGCGGCAGGACGCGCTGGACCGCTACCTGTTCCATCTCAGCCGTCACCCCGGCCGCCGCGTAGATGCCTCGGTCGCCGCGGATGAGGAACTCGGCGGCGTGATCCTGGACTATCAGGTCACCGAGAACAAGCCCCTGACCCTGTACGCCCAGATCTCCAACACCGGAACCAAGGCCACCGATTACTGGCGTCAGCGCTTCGGGTTCATTCATACCCAGTTGACCAACAACGATGACATCCTGAGTTTCGACTACATCACGTCCTGGTTCGACCAGACCAACGCGGTGCTGGCGTCATACGACGCCCCGTTCCCCAACGACCGCTTCCGCTGGCGGGTTTACGGCAACTGGACCGAGTTCACCGCTGATGACGTCGGCTTCTTCGGCCAGGACTTCACCGGCGAATCATGGGCTGTCGGCGGCGAATTGGCCTGGAACTTCTTCCAGAAACGGGAACTGTTCTTCGATATCTTTGGCGGGGCGCGCTTCGAGAACATTCGGGTCGATAACCAGGCTTTCCTGATTACCGGCGATGAGGATTTCGTCGTTCCCTACGTCGGTCTTCGCATGGACCGCCGCACCGACACCTACGCCACGCAAGCCAGCGTACAACTTGAATGGTGGCTCTCCGACGCCTCGCAGGATGAACTGGCCACGCTCGGCCGAACGCTGCCTGACACTGATCCAATAGTGTTCAAGGGCGGCCTGAGTCATTCCTTTTATCTGGAGCCGTTTTTGAATCGGCGCGGTTGGGAAGACCTCTCAACGCCGAACGACTCGACGCTCGCGCATGAAATCCTGGCATCGGTTCGCGGGCAGTATTCGTTTGGCAACCGGCTGATCCCCCAGGCTGAGCAAGTCGTCGGCGGCCTGTACACGGTTCGCGGCTATCCCGAATCACTCGTGGCGGGCGACGATGCAATTATCGGAAGCATCGAATACCGTCTGCACCTGCCCCGGCTGTTCGGTCTGGAACCCGAGCCCGGCCGGCTGTTCGGCAGCCCGTTCCGCGGCGCGCCGCAGTACGTTTTCGGCCCGGTGGATTGGGATTTGGTGCCCAAGGCGTTCTTCGACATCGGCCGCACCTTCATCAGCGACCGCCTTCCCTTTGAGCAGGAGGAGACGCTCATCGGCGTTGGCATCGGGGTGGACCTGCTTTATCGGCGGAACCTGAATGTGAGACTGGATTGGGGTTTTGCTCTGGAAGATGTGCAAACGGCCAACGTCAACGAAGGATCCAACCGTTTGCACTTTGTCGCCACGATTCTGTTTTGATTCCCGAAAATTGCGGTTACTCTTTAGCAGTCAAGGCTTTGCGCACGCAGACCAAGTTGAAATGCAGTTAGGAGAGAAGACATGATGTCCACACGCCCATCCGCCACCAGCGCGGCTGCTCCGGTTTCCCATTTTGCCAAAATCGCCACCATCGCCGCGGCGACTTGGGCAGGCGCCTTGGCGCAACCGGTCCTGGCTCGCCCCAGCGGCCAAGTCGTCCAGGGCAACGTCACCTTTGAGCACGTCGGCAACACGACCATCATTCGTGCCAGCGACGGCAGCATCATCAACTATCTGAACTTCAACATCGGGATGAACGAGATCGTTCAGTTCATCCAGCCCGGCGAGTTGGCGCGCGTTCTCAACCGCGTCACAGGTCCAGACCCCAGCGTCATCGCTGGCACGCTCCTGGCCAACGGTCAGGTGTACATCGTGAACCCCGCGGGTGTGTACTTCCACAACGGCGCGGTGGTTGACGTGGCTGGCCTGTACGCCGCCGCAGGAAGCCTGTCCAACGCCAAGTTCCTTGCCGGCGTGAACCAGTTCAGCAACCTCAGCGGCTCGGTGGTCAACAACGGTTTGATCCAGGGCCGCAGCATCAACCTGCTTGGCCAGAACGTCGTGAACAACGGCGCGATCAAGGCTCCCAACGGCGTCGTCGTGATGGCCGCGGGCGATTCGGTGTACCTCACCCAGCAGGGCGGAAAGATCACCGTCAAGATCGATGGCGTGCAACTGACTGACAAGGCCCTGCCGCAGGGCGGAACTTCCGCTCCGAGCATGATCGCCACCCCCGGCGTTGAGAACACCGGCCTGGTGCAAGCCAACGCGGGCAGCATTGTTCTGGGCGCGGGCGACATGTATTCGCTGGCGATCCGCAACTCCGGCACCATCGGCGCCGGCAGCGGCAACGTCACCCTTGCCGCCAAGGATGGCCTGATCCACAACACCGCCACCGGTTCGATCAACGCGAACGTGCACAACGGCACAGCCGGCGACATCACCGTGCAGGGCCCCAGCGTCGTCAACGCCGGCCGCATTTCCGCCAGCGCCAACATCGGCACCGCCGGCTCCATTGAAGTCACCAGCCAAAACCACACCTTCCTGACCGATGGCAGCGTGATTTCCGCCACCGGCGGCACAGGCAATGCCAAGGGCGGCGAAGTCCTGGTCCACAGTTACGACGGCCTGACCGTCATGTCGCGCGGAGCACGCGTTGACGTGTCCGGCGGCGCGACCGGCGGCGATGGCGGCTTCGCGGAAGTCTCCGGCAAGATGCTCACCTTCAACGGCTTTGCCGACTTGGGCGCTCGCCCCGGATACAAAAAGGGCTCGCTCCTGCTTGATCCGATCAACATCACCAACAATGAGTTCGGCGGAGACGATGCGTTCCTCAACGACGGCATCATCGACTTCAACGAAGGCGGCAACTCGGTGTTCATTTCCGCCGCCGCTCTTGAAGCGATGTTCGGCTCGATCACCCTCCAGGCCACCGGCAACATTTCGGTGTTCCACGCGCTGAACTTCGATCCCTCGCACAACAACGATCTGACGCTGGAAGCCTACGAGAACATCTTCATCAACGCGTCGATCACCGGCGCGCGCAACCTGGTGCTCACGGCCAACTACCAGAACCTGGGCAGCGGGCTTGGCATCATCCAGGTCGATGCGCCGATCAACATCTTCGGCGACGCGATCCTCAGCGGCCGCAGCATCTCGCTCAACGGCGCTTCGCTGACCACCGGCGGCGTGCAGCGATACCTCAGCCCGGTCGACCTGTGCGTGGATACGACGCTCAACGGAACAGACATCCGCTTCTTCGACACCCTGAACGCAGTCGATCCCGGCCAGCAGGGCCTGACGGTGAACATCGTCAGCGCCACCGACGGCGCTCTTCTGGGCAAGTTGTACTTCGACTCGACCGTCGGCCTGCAGCGCGCTCTTGAGAACCTGACCGTCAACGGCGCAACCGAAATCAACGGCGGAATGGTCTTCACCAAGGACTTCCAGCGCTACTTCGGCGCGACAAGCCTGGGAGCCGACACCGTGCTCGCCAGCAGCAACAGCGGTGACATTCACTTCGGCGACACGCTGGACGGCACTCGCGAACTCTTCATCGCCACCGGCGGCCTGACTCAGTTCGACGGCCTGGTCGGCGGCAACGCCAAACTCAAGTCTGTCTTCACCGACTCGCCCGGCCAGACCCAGATCGGCGCGGACATGAAGGCCGGCGTGCTGGCCTACGGCGACGATGTGCTGGTCGCCAACGACATCACCCTCACCGGCGACACGCTGGTGGATTTCGCCAAGTCCATCGCCGGCCAGAATCACGACATGATCGTGAAGTCGCCGCTGACCTGGTTCCACGGCAACGCGACGGGCTTCGACCTGTTGCAGACCGACGCCAACGGCGTCACCAACATCGGCCAGCAGCCGTTGATCGACGGCCCGCTGCCCGTGGAAATCGCCGGCAACATGCTGGACTTCAACGATCACGTCGTCCTGCTGTGGCATACCAACTTCACCGGCATTGATTTCGTGGACTTCGACAAAACCGTCAACGGCGGTTTCGACATGACCACCAATTCTGATCACCTTGTGCGCTTCGGCGGCAACGTCGGCAACACCGAGGCGCTCGCGTCGCTGACCACCAACGTCGGCGCTGCGTCGCTCATCGATCAGAACCTGGTGATCTTTGACGGCACCTCGGTGAAAGTGGATGGCGACATCAACTTCAACCCCGCCGGCCGCAACAGCCCCGCGGAAGTCGCCACCATCGCGGCTCGCAACGTCAACGGCATCACCATCCAGTCGCTCAACGGCAACATCCTCATGGGCCCCAACGAGAAACTCACCTCGCTGGGCAACCTGAACCTGCAGGCCCTCAATGGCCACATGGTGCTGGGCGACTTGAACAGTTTCGGCAACATGAACATCACCAGCCCCGACATCCGCATTCGCACTCGCGTTGCGGATTCGATCCTCAACTCCAACGGCGGATTTGACCCCGATGGCGGCGTGGACTTCGTCTCCGGCGGGTCGATGTTCTTCTCCAGCAAGCCCACGCTCCTGGGTGGC
>CAMPIL010000127.1 GCA_946886375.1 uncultured Phycisphaerales bacterium | reverse complement strand
GCCGTCGTGGGCGCGACAACGATGATCTTCGCCATCATCGTTGTATTGACCGATTCGCTGACGACCCATCTGGATAAATTATCGCTTTTGAACCCGCCGTTCCTGCTTGGTCTGATCACCGGCGGCGCGGTGATCTACTGGTTCACCGGCGCTTCCACGCAGGCGGTGGTCACCGGCGCCTACCGCGCCGTGGAATACATCAAGGCCAACATCAAACTCGAAGGCGGAAGCAAGGCGTCCATCAAGGACTCCAAGCGCGTTGTCGAAATCTGCACCCAGTACGCCCAGAAGGGCATGTTCAACATCTTCCTTGCGGTGTTCTTCGGCACGCTGGCGTATGCCTGCGTTGATCCGTACTTCTTCATCGGTTACCTCATCGGTATCGCGATCTTCGGCTTGTACCAGGCGATCTTCATGGCCAACGCCGGCGGCGCGTGGGACAACGCCAAGAAACTGGTGGAAGTTGAATTGAAGGAAAAGGGCACGCCGCTGCACGCTGCAACCGTGGTCGGCGACACCGTGGGCGATCCGTTCAAGGACACATCTTCGGTGGCGATGAACCCCATCATCAAGTTCACCACTCTCTTTGGTCTGCTCGCGGTTGAACTGGCGATCACGCTCGAACCGCGATCGCTGACCTACTGGCTGGCGGCGATCTTCTTCGTGGTGTCGCTGGTCTTCGTCTGGCGCAGTTTCTACGCCATGCGAATCAAAACCGATTCGGCCGGCGGTCAGAGCGGAGCCTCATACACTGAGGCCAAGCCCAAAGCCGCCCCCCGGCCGCAGCCCACGGCACGGTGAGCCGTTTCGATCCAAAGTTTCCCAAACCCTCAGGTGAAAACCTGAGGGTTTTTTCTTGATCGAGTCATGATGGGGGCCGTTACAATCGATGGACGTTTCATCCCGACTCTTTCATTCGGAGAATCACGTGACCAAGAACATCCGCTTCGCAGTCCTGGCGCAAGTCGCCGCAGCGTGTGTCGGCCTTTTCGCAACGACCTTGCCCGCCGCCGCGCAGTCTTGCTCCTGCCCAGCGGATGTCACAGCGGACGGCAGCATCAACGTGAACGATATGCTTGCCGTGATCAACGGATGGGGTCCGGGCGCAACTGGGCCCGCCGACATCAACGATGACGGCCAGGTCAACGTGAATGACCTGCTTGCGGTCATTAATGGATGGGGTCAATCGTGCACGGTGCCGGGCGTTTTTCCCGCCGATTGGATCAGCGGCTGCCCGAGTTGCGGTTCATGCGGCGACCCGTCGATTCAGGTGCATCAGTACAACGCAGACACCTACATCCTCAGACAATCAAAGTGCACGAACTTTGAAGCGCCGTTCATGTATCTGCTGTTCGGGCAGAACAAGGTGCTGCTGCAGGACACCGGCGCGAGCAACGTCCCGGTGGCCGGCACGGTGTACGGCATCATCCAGCAATGGCTGACCGCACACGGTCAGGCTTCGATTCAATTGATTGTCACGCACTCGCACGGCCACGGCGATCACGTCTTCGCCGATTCGCAGTTTGCTGGTCAGCCCAACACCACGACCGTCGGCACATCGCAGACGGCGGTGCGCAACTTCTTTGGCATTACGACCTGGCCGACGCAAATCGTGCAGTACGATCTGGGCGGCGGGCGCGTCCTCGATGTCATTCCGATTCCCGGCCACCAGTCAGCGCACATTGCCCTGTACGATCGCAAGACAGGAATCCTGTTCACGGGCGACACGCTGTACCCCGGCCACCTCTTCATTTCGGCATGGAGCGATTACAAGGCCAGCATCCAACGGCTTGTGACATTCACGCAGGACAAACCCGTCTGCCACGTGCTGGGCACCCACATTGAAATGACCAGCACCCCCAGTGTGGCGTACCCCTATGGCACGGTCTATCAACCCAATGAGCACGTCCTGCAATTGACGCGCGATCACCTTGTGGAATTGAACAATGCGTGCATCCAGATGGGCAATACGCCGCACTACGAAGTCCACAACAGTTTCATTATCTTCCCGTGACGGCGGGAATTTCCGCGCGCCCACAATCACGTTTCGCGGGCGGAGATTCTCCAGATTAACTTCTTATTGGACCTATGCGCGCGCAAGCAGGCAATCTTGCGCAGCATTTTGATCGCGCTCGTGTGATTGTGATATTTCGACCCGTCACCGCGCGCTTTCGCCTCGTACATTGAATTGGAAGCACACCTTTTCAAGAGGCGAGAATGACACCATCACCCCAGACTGGGCAGGATGTTTCGGCGGCTATTTCATTGACGTTGTCGCGGCGATGTGCGGGAATCGCGCTGGTCGGCGCGGTTGCTCTGCACGCCAGCGCCGCCTTCGCCGGCGTCCCGGCCGGGCCAACCCTCGTGGCCGAGACCAAGGCCGCCAGCGCTGATGGCGATGGCGCGTATGAGTTCGCCGGATTCGCCGCCAGCGGCTTGATGGTCAAGAAGATTTATGTCGAAGGTCTGTTGCCTGGCGATGCGGTGACCTCGGTGTTCGGCGATGCGACTACTCCCGCCACCATTCGCACGTCGGCCGCCAAGTTCTTCAACCGATCGCACGGCAGTGCCAACGGCCAGCCTGATGCCGCGGATTTTGAATTGAATCCTCAACTGCAATGGGACACCTGGCTCGCAGTGGATAATGCGCCGCTGTTCTTCGTTGTTCCCTTTGATCTCAACATCGGCCTCGCCAGCGGCGGAGCCAGCATCGTCAACAACGACAACATGGCGTGGATCGCCAGTCCGCCCGGACTTGGCGCGGTGACGATGACTGGTCGCGTGTTGATTGGGCAGTTCGCGTTTGTTGAGGGAAGCGACTTTGACATCATGGTGAGCGTGAACGTGATGCGCGGCGGAATGCCAACGGCGTTCCGCGATCTCAGTTACTCGTTCAAGGCTCCCGATCCGGTCGGTGCGTGCTGCGTCAACGGAAGTTGCGTGGAAGTGACCGAGGCGGACTGCGCGCTGCTCGGCCTTGCAGCGCCATCGGTCTTCCACGGCGTGGGCACGCCCTGCGGCAGCGTGGACTGCACCGGCGGGCCGATCGATCTGCCCGGTGCGTGCTGCATTGAGGGCGAATGTGCGGAGATGACGCAGGAACTGTGTTCGCTGTCCGGTGGCGTGTTTTCCGGATCGGGCACGACGTGTGACTCGGTTAAATGTCGCAGCGAGCCGCCGGTGCTGACCGGCGCGTGCTGCGTGGATGGCAAGTGCGTGGAGGTGACGGAGGAAATTTGCGCGCTCATGGGCATGGTGACGTCATCGGTGTTCCATGGCGTGGGATCGGAGTGTGCGACGGTGGATTGCAACGAAACACCGCCCGATCCGGACGGCGCGTGCTGCGTGGCAGGCCAGTGTTCACAAGTGAATGAAACGGTGTGCACGCTGGCTGGGGGCGTCTTCTCCGGCGCGGGCTCCAAATGCGTCAACGTGACGTGCAAGATCGATCCGCCGCCGCCTGTGCTGGGCGCGTGCTGCGTCCAGAATGAATGCTCGCAGATGACGCAGGCGTTGTGCGGTCTGGCGGGCGGGACGTTCTCCGGCAACGGAAGTTCGTGCGAGCAGGCAGAATGCGGACCGCCGCCGGCCGACGCCGTGGGCGCGTGCTGCGTGGTGGGTGAATGCGTGCAGGTGACCGCAGCCATGTGCGAGGAACTGCACGGCGAATTTTCAGGTCCGAACACCGAGTGCAGTCGAAGCGGCTGCCGTCGCTCGAACCCGGACGGCTCGGGTTGTCGTGCCCGGTACTGGGAGCATCGCGAGCGGCGAATGCCTCCGCAGACGCCTGATTTCTCATTCTGGCCCGAGCCGTACACGCCAGCAGATCGCCTGTCCGAGGTGTTCACGATTCCGCAGTGCATCACCGACCTGGATGTGCGAGACGCGACGCTGCTGGAGGCGCTGGGCTTCCATCGCGGGGGCGGCGTAAACGGCGCGGCGAGCGCGCTCTTGCGCGAAGCGGTGGCCGCTTTGCTCAATGCCCAAGTCACTCTCAACGGCGATTGCAACGTGGAATATCCCATCGCAAACCCTGCCGTCGTGGTTGAAATGGTCAACCAGGCGCTCGCGACATGCGACCGCAGACAGATGCTGCAACTGGGCGAGATCTTCCAGACCTTCAACCGGCTGGATTGCCCATGCGACCGCGGACGCCGGTAGGCTGAGATTCCATTCGCGCAGCGTCCCGAGCGGCGAAAGCGGTTTCAATCGATGTGCAGCGACTGGTCATTGCAGCGCACTTCGAAAGGCGGAAATCCAGCGACTTGGCCGTCGGCTGGGTTCGCCCCGACTGGGTTCCCGCCGACGAGATTCCCGTTCCCCCCACGGAATCCGCGAGAACGACACGGGCGCCACTTGCGCACTGAAACAGCACAAGCCGCGCACCGCGCATGAGGCGACCTCATTGAGAGGAGTAGATCGGTTCGTTGCGACTGTTTGCAACTCGCAACGTGCCTGGGGGGAATCCCCAGACTGAAGCCGCGCGGCCTGTTACCGCATTGGGGGACCTTGAAAGGTTTTAAATTAAAACCTTTCCACACTGTTTCAGTGGCAGCAAACGTGGACGGACAACTTGCTTTCAACAACGAACGGGCGAAGTCTCCTGGCACGTCCGTCGTCACATGCAATCGCACAAGCCATTGATGCTCAGGAGGAATTAAGGTTTTAATTAAAACCTTCTGTAGAGCCCGGTCAGTAGTTGGCGGCAACCGGAATCCGCGTGTTGGGTCCTCGCAGAGTGGTGCGATGTGTCTTTTTTTGCCTCTTTTTTGTGCCACCGCGAGTGGCTCATGCAAGCGGGTAGAATTAATGTGTCCCTGCTGCATTGGTTGTGCACTCGGGCATCGCCTCATGAAATTCACCCCCACCGAACGCGCAGCGCATTGGCAGCAGGTCTATCAAACCAAATCTGACCAGGAGACCAGTTGGTTCGAGCCTGAGCCGGCGCGCTCCATCAACCTTGTGCGCGAGTTCGCGCCCGCCGGCGCGCGCGTGGTGGACATCGGCGGCGGAGCATCCATACTCGCCGGTCGCCTGGTCGAGGCGGAATATGACGTCACGGTGGTGGACATCGCGCCCGCAGCGATTGAGCGGGCCAAACTTCGCATTGGTGCAACCGCCGCACGCATCCGGTGGATGGTCGCTGACATCGTTGAATGCGACAGCCTTGGGGAATTCGACTTCTGGCACGATCGCGCGGTGTTTCACTTCCTCACGGAACTTCATGATCGCGCACGGTACGTGTCACTTGCCAGTCGAAGCGTCGTCGCAGGCGGCCATCTTGCCATCGGCGCGTTCGCGGTGGATGGTCCGGAGAAGTGCAGCGGCCTGCCAGTGGAGCGTTACGACCAGGCGAAACTGATCGGGCTGTTCTCGCCCCACTTTGAAGTTGTGCGGACGTTTCATGAAACGCACACCACGCCTTGGGGCAAGCCGCAGGCGTTTTTCTTCGCGGTGATGCGGCGGGTGAGATGAGGCTATCGCCAATCGACGCCGCGGTTCGCAGATTGCACCTGAGATTGATGCTTCCGAGAACGATGCCGAATGGCGATCAAATCTCCTAGAATGTTCCAAATTGGAGGCGCCATGCTCTTTCGCATGATTTACGATGACAAACTCGCGCAGGCGGCGTATCTCATCGGCTGCCAGCGCAGCGGCGAGGCGATCGTGGTTGACCCCCAGCGCGATGTGGATCGCTATCTCCACGCCGCCGCCGCTGAGAAACTTCGCATCATCGCCGTGGCCGAAACGCACATTCACGCCGATTACCTTTCTGGCGTGCGCGAGCTGGCCGAGAAGACCGGTGCGAAGGTCTACGTCTCCGATGAAGGCGATGCGGATTGGAAGTATCAGTGGCTGAACAAGAAATCCACCGGCGAAAGTTACAACCATCAACTGCTCCGCGATGGTGACACGTTCCGCGTGGGCAACATTGAATTCAAAGTCGTCCACACGCCCGGCCACACGCCCGAGCACATCAGCTTCCTCGTCACCGATCGCGGCGGCGGGGCCAGTGAGCCCATGGGTGCGATTACCGGCGATTTCGTGTTCGTCGGCGATCTTGGTCGACCCGATCTCCTGGAAACGGCTGCGGGCGTTGCAGGCGTGAAGGAAAGTTCAGCCCGCACGCTGTTTCACTCCGCGCAGCAGTTCTTGAAATGGCCCGATTACATGCAGGTCTGGCCCGCGCACGGCGCGGGCAGCGCGTGCGGCAAGGCGCTGGGCGCGGTGCCGCAATCCACCGTCGGCTACGAAAAACGCTTCAATCCCATGCTGCAATTGGCCAGCGATGAACACGCGTTCGTGCAAAGCATTCTGGAAGGCCAGCCCGAGCCGCCCCTGTATTTCGCGCGTATGAAGCGCTTGAACAAGCAAGGCCCGCCGCTGCTGGGATCGCTGCCCACACCGCGCGAATTGAACGCCGATGAACTCAAGCGCATCGATGCGAAAAAACAGGCGGTGCTGGACACCCGGCCGTGGGCGAAGTTCAAGGCCGGTCACATTCCGGGCGCGCTGCACGTGCCTCTGAACAACCAATTCCCAACGCTTGCGGGGTCGTTCATCGAGGAGGATGAGCAGGCCGTATTGATTTGCGAACCGACGCAGGTGGAAGACGCGGTGCGGTGCCTGGTGCGCATCGGACTGGATGACGTTGCAGCGTTCGCAACGCCTGCGACGCTTGATTCGGCGGCGGCTCAGGGATTGAAACTGGCGACGACGCGCGAGATCGATGCAGCAACCTTCCGCAAGGAGATGAAGCAGCCCGGCGCGGCGGTGCTCGATGTCCGCCGCGCCAGCGAATACGAAGCGGGGCACGTGCCGGGGTCGGTGAACTTTGCGCACACGCGGCTGCGCTCGCATCTGGATGAAGTTCCCCCCGGTCAACCGCTGCTGGTGCATTGTCAGGGCGGCTCGAGGTCTGCGTTTGCCTCCGCGCTGCTGGAGCGTCACGGGTTCACGCCGACGAATGTTGCAGGCGGTTTCGGCGCCTATGAAAAATCCGGAGGCGAAGTCGTGCGCGAGGATGCCGCGGTGCGATGAGTGCGACCGCCATGGAAATGAATCCGACGCGCTTGGACGCCGATGAAGATTCCATGGATTCAAACGGCGTCGGAGCCGTTCGATGATTTGGGCGCTGCTTGGCGCATTGAGCATCGGCATCAGCCTTGGCCTGCTTGGCTCGGGCGGTTCGATTCTGACCGTGCCGGTGCTGGTGTACGTGCTGCATCACGAAGAAAAGCCTGCGATGGCTGAGTCGCTGGCCATCGTGGGGAGCATCGCGCTCATCGGCGCGATTCAATATGCGATCAAGAAAACCGTCGATTGGCGCAGCGTGATCTGCTTCGGCGTGCCGGGGATGTTCGGCTCATACATGGGGGCGTACGCCGCCGGTTTCGTGCCGGGCGTGGTGTTGCTCACGCTGTTTGCGTGCTTCATGCTGTTGGCCGCGGTCATGATGCTGCGACCGATGAACCTGAACGTGGTGCAGTCGAACCGTCCACCGCGTCAAGTGTGGCGAATCGCTGGTGAAGGATTCATTGTGGGCGGCATCACGGGGTTGGTGGGCGCGGGAGGCGGGTTTCTCATCGTGCCCGCGCTCGTGCTGCTGGGCGGGCTCACCATGCACGCGGCGATCGGCACGAGCCTGTGCATTATCGCGATGAAATCCGCCAGCGGTTTCGTCAAGTACCTGGACGTGGTGCACGATGAATCACTGACGGTGGACTGGCGCGTGATTGGATTGTTCATCGTGGTGGGGGCCGCGGGCAGCATGGGCGGCAGGTCGATCGCCGGTCGAGTCAATCACGCAAACCTTCGCCGCGTGTTCGGGTGTTTCCTCATCGTGATGGGAGGTTACATTCTGCTGAGGGAAGGTCTGAAACTTGGAAGGAGAATCGATGACCGCCGGATACTCCAAGACGCCGCTCATCGACAAACTTGGCATCAAGCCGGGGCAGCGGGTGAAGTTTGTGAACGCGCCGGCGAATTACGCACGGTTGATCGGCCCGCTGCCGGATGATGTGAAGGTGGCGGGTCCGGCTGCGCGCGGTCCGCTGGATTTCATTCATCTGTTCACCACGCGCACGGCGGACCTTGTGAAACGGACGGCTACGCTGAAGAAGCAACTGGCGATGGATGGCACGCTGTGGGTTTCATGGCCCAAGGGCGGCTCGTCGATTGCGACGGATTTGAAGGAAAACATCGTGCGCGAAACTGGGCTGAAGGCGGGGCTGGTGGATGTGAAAATCTGCGCGGTGGATGAGAATTGGTCGGGACTGAAGTTTGTGTATCGATTGAAAGATCGAAAGTGAAGGAGTTCGCAGTCCCGGGGATAGAATTGCCTCGCGTGAATTACGGGTTGCCCATTTTCCAGACGGGCCAGGCTCCTCAAGCGGCGGGCCCTCCCGGCGCGCCTCAAGAGGCGCATGTTCCGGATCGGCTGATCGATTCGCATGGGCGCACGATTCGCGATTTGCGATTGTCGATCACCGACCGCTGCAACTTCCGCTGCGTGTACTGCATGGACCCGGACTTCAGGTACATGACCAAGCAGCAGTTGCTTTCACTGGATGAATATCTGCGCGTCACGCGCATCTGCATCGGCCTGGGAATTGAAAAAGTCCGAATCACCGGCGGCGAGCCGACGCTCTATCCACAGTTGAATGAGTTGATCGTTGGGCTGGGCTGCATGTCGATTCGCGATTTGGCGATGACAACCAACGGTTCGCTGCTGGGCAAATTGCCGGTGGCGCGCTGGCGACAGGACGGTCTGCGGCGGATCACGCTGAGCCTGGACAGTTTGCGGCCGGATCGCGTGCAGGCGATCACGCGCACCGCCACGACGCCGCAGAGTGTGATCGAGGCCATTCGCATCGCGCATAGTGCGGGGTTTTCACCGGTCAAAGTGAACGCGGTGATCATGCGCGGCGTGAACGATGATGAAGTCGCCGATTTCGCGGATTTCGCCTTGGAGCACGGCATTGACATGCGGCTGATCGAATTCATGCCTCTGGATTCCAGTCGCGCGTGGAACCGTGATGACGTAGTCAGTGCGGATGAGATGCTGGCGAAGATTCACGCGCGGCACCGGTTGATTGCGGTTGAGGATGATGATCCGTCCAGCACGTCGATGAACTTCACGTTCGATGAACCGAATCGCTCACCGCAAGAGGCGCATCCATCACACGGTTCGCGCGCCCGCATCGGCATCATCGCGCCGGTGACGCGGCCGTTTTGCGGGGCGTGCCGCCGGCGGCGCATCTGTCTG
>CAMPIL010000126.1 GCA_946886375.1 uncultured Phycisphaerales bacterium | reverse complement strand
AACCGAGTTTGATGGGATTGTCGTGATCTTTTTCGGGGACCTCGCTGCATCGCCGCGGCATGTACAGCGATTCCCACATCGTTCCGTCTGAATGCAGCGATTGATAGAGGCAGCCAACGGATGGATCGGCGTCATCGCGCTTGAGGATGACCGCGCCGGCGGCGTCGCCGAAGAGAATCGACACACTGCGCTCAGAATAATCGCACACGGTGCTCATGGCATCGCAGCCGATCACGCCGACGGTCCGGTGCCGGCCGCTGCGGACCAGCGACTCGCCGACGTTGAGCGCATAGACGTAGCCGCAACAGGCCGCGACAAGATCAAACGCTCCTGCGGGCACCGCACCGACGTCCAAGGCGACCCGGCATGCGTTGGAGGGGCAGGTCATTTCCGCGGTCACCGTCGCGAAGATGACCATGTCCAGATCACTGCCCTGAAGGCCCGCGTCCGCCAAGGCGCGCTCGAGCGCATCGCGGCCAAGCGTGTAGGTGCCTGCGACTTTTGGATCGACGATGCGACGCTCCCGAATTCCGGTGCGCTGCACGATCCAATCATCAGACGTGTCGAGCATCTTCTCCAGATCGGCGTTGGTCAACACACGATCGGGCACGGCCGAGCCGACGCCGGCAATTTGAATGCCAAAGCCGTACGGCGCTGCGGCGGTCAATGGAGTGGACGATTGGCGGGGCACGGAAGTCATGGGTCGATCACACGAACGCAGTCGGACGGCGCGGCGTCAATTGGCTGCTGATATCTGCGGCGCCGATCGCCGCTTCGTCAGTTCGCCCTCAGCCCCAATCGTAAGTTGGAAATCGCGAATCGTAAATCGACTCACGCCACGGCCTCTTCCATCGCGCCCAGACGCTGGCTGATCGCCTCGTTCACGCGCAATTCCACCAGTTGCTTGGCGCGGAGCACCGCGTTGGTGATGGTGCGGGCAATGCTGGAACCGTGACAGATGATGCACACGCCGTTCACGCCCAGCAGGGGAGCCCCGCCGTATTCGTGATAGTCGTGCTTGGCGTAAATCGACTTCACCACCGGCTCCAGGCGGGCGGCCAGTTGCGGGTCAATGCGGAACACCTCGCGGCCGATCGCCCTGAAAATGCCGGCCGACAAGCCCTCAGCGAGTTTGATCATGACATTGCCCACCACGCCATCGGTGATGACCACGTCCGCCTCGCCGTTGAACACGCCGCGGCCCTCGACATAGCCGATGTAGTTCAGGTCGTCGATCGAGCGCAGGCGGTCGCGGGCTTCCTTCATCTCGGCGGTGCCTTTTTGCTCTTCGCCGCCCACGTTCATCAGCGCGACGCGCGGGTTCTTCAACCCAAGGATGCACCGGGCGAATACGTCGCCCATCACGCCATATTGCGCAAGATGGTGCGGCTTTGGCTCAATGTTCGCGCCCACATCAATCAGCACGATCGGGCCGGTGAACGTCGGCACGGCGACGGCGATTCCAGGACGATGCACGTTGGGCAGCCGCCGCATGTACATCTGCGCCGCCGTCACCTGTGCACCGGTGCTTCCTGCCGAAATCACGATGTCCAGCGGATGGTCCGCCTTGCGACCGGCGTGCTTGCAAAGCACCGTGATGGAACTGTCGGGCTTGGCGCGCACCGCCTCGACCGGCGGCTCGTCCATTGCCACAACCTCAGTCGTGGGGACGACTGAAACCTTGGCTGGCCCGTTGGGGGTGCGCTTGATCAGCGCGTCGTTGATGATTTTGGCATCGCCAAAGAGGACCAGTTCATCGGACGCGTCGAGCCGTTCCAGCGACGCCAGAGCGCCGTCAAGAATAGCATCGGGGGCGTTGTCGCCGCCCATCACGTCCACGCCGATCCGCATGGCGATTTACTCTTCTCCGCCGGTCTTGATAAGCAGCCCTGGCCGAACGTACCCACAACTCGGGCAGGCCTGATGCGGCCGCTTGGCGGCCTGGCAATTGGGGCAGCGAACCGAATGCTGGGCCTTCAAGGCATGATGCGAGCGACGCTTACCCTTGCGGGTGGGAGATGTTCGGAAACACGGATGCATTGGAAGGTCCTGATACTGAGGCAACCAGACCGAAAGGCCGGGCCGGGAAAGTCACGGAGGGAAGTCACTAGTGTAAAAACGCACCCCGCGAATGTCAACGAACCCAGAGCAGGGATTAGGGCTGGGGTTTGGGGTGAGGACCATCATCCGGTCGCTAAACCCCTGAATCCCTGACGCCTGCCCTCTCCAGCTGGCTGCTCACCACAGAATGCCCACCGTCGCCGCCACAGCGCTGCGGGTGCCTGCGGGATCAATCAGCCGCAGCCAGTCGATGAACAGGAACTCCAATCGCCCGGTCAAGAGCGCGATGCGTCCCATCACGGTGAATGCGAACATCGCGCCGAAGGTGATCATGAGAATCCAAGTGCCCACGCGTGCCACCCGGCCGACCACTCCCTTGTGCTCGATGGAGAAGAAGAAGTACGTCAAACACGCCAGCACGCCCAGCACGGAAATGATGTTCCAGATGGAGGTGGTCCAAGGCTGCCAGGTCGGATTGCCCCCGACTTCTGCCGCCGCATCGGGGAACGCGCGAATCCAATCAGCGCTGGTCACGATAAGAGGCAGGATGCCGTTGCGAATCTGATTGAGGAAGTCGGCTTGGATGAACTGAATCATCCGCAGACCCGCGAACACGCCGATAAAGAACGCCAGCGGCCAGCGCGAAATCCACCCGCCCGCCGGCATCAATCGCCACAGCAGCATCACCGAAAGAATCAGCGGAACGATGTACACCAGGTGCGGGTGCGTGGTTTCCAGGCCGGGCATGGCCCAGTCGCGCACAGGCATGGGAATGAGATTGCCCAGCAGATTGGGGACGATCACGCTCCAGAACTGCACGACCATCCAATACGCTGCGGACACGCCGATGAAAAGGGATTCAGCGAGTTTGTAGAACGGATTGTCGCGATAGAGGAATGAGAAGATCGAAAGGGTGAGGAACGCCGCCAGCCACGTCCCAAGCGTTCGACTCCAACTGAAATAGACCTTGTTGCCCGTCGCCACATCTCGCTCATAAGCGGCTTCGTAGGTCGTCCACGAAACGGGTTGCTCCGCAGTGCGTGAAACGCCGTTCGCGGTGGCCTCCGGAAGATCGGCTTGCACCCACACTGTTTCGCTTCGATCGGTTCCTTCGACCGGACGCGTCACCTGCACGTAGGTCTTGGGCACCTCACGCACATATTCTTTCCCCACGCCGCCGGGAAGCGACATGCGAATCGCCAGCAGGACCACGCCGATCGCGAGAACAACCAGCCAGATCAATCCCTCGCGTTTCATCAGCGAGCCTCCCTTCGGCCAATGAAGAAAATAACGTTGCCCGTGACGATTAACGCGATCATGAGCACGTGGGCCACGAGTTGTGAACCCATGCGGCGCAGGCCTTCCTTGTAGCGCGGCTGATCTTCCAGTCCGTACTCGTCAACGAGCAGTTTCTCGTACTCGGCCGCGCCCTTGATGGCTGCGACCAGTCCGGGCAACTGGTTGGGAATGTACGGAAGCAGGGGGGGAGCCTGCACGCCTGTGCAACCGGCGACCAATTCGATCTTGTCCGGGAATGCGGTCTTGGCATATTGCACCCATTCCTTGGCCCCGACATAGCCGGCGCTGACGTTGACGATCAAATTCATGTCCTGCACGCTGCTGACACCTTCCATCATGGGGATTGTGCCGATGCCGGTGCCGAAGTGATCAGTTGTGTAAAGTTTTTTCAGGTCGGTGACGATGACCTTGATCACGCCCTCGTTGCCGCTCTTGTAACCCAGATTGAGGTAATCAACGCCGTACTTCATTTCCGGGAAGTCGTTCTTGATGACCTTGGCAATGGTTTCCTCGACCATCTGCGGACCGACGGGCCACAACGCCATGAAGTAGAGTTTGGCCCCGCGCTTGGCGGCGTGGTAGGTGAAGGCCGTGGCCATGGGCGTCAACTCGCCCGCGCTGGAGGGGTCGAAGTCAAATGACAGCAACACCTTGTCGCCCGGCTGAATCTTCTCCAATTGGGCGTAGGCGTCAGCCGTCAGCGGACTGACTTTTTCCGGGAAACTCAGTTGAAGCAGAATGGGCACGGAGACGGCGATAGCCATCAGCAGGAAGACCCATCGGCGATCGAGATTTTTCAGCAGTTCGTACATCGGTTCAGTCCTTGGATCCCAGGTACGAGCGATCGACGCCCAGAATGATCTTGAGCGATGTGGAGGCAATGCCCAGCGCCACGCCGATCATGATCGCGCGGGTGCCGGTGGTTGTGAACAATCCGCGAATGCTGTCTGAAACGTTCTCCAGCCGCAGGTTGCGCCACCACGAGCTGGGTTCATCGGAAATGCCATCTGTCAGCCAGACCCCGGCATACGTGCGGCCGAGCAGAATGATGAACGCGGTGCCCAGCAGCAGCGACGCTTCCATGTTCTTGGCCCGGAATGCCCGGAACGCCGCCGACGCCACATAGAACGCCAGCATGGCGAACATCGTGGCCTGAAGCGGTTTCATCGCGAATTCGTACAGCCACCAGAACATGCCGCCCTGCTGGTTGTAGGAGCCGCTCCAGCCGTAATTCGGGAATTCCAGGCTGGGAGGCACGCCGACTTTTCCAAGTCCGACAACCAGCGTCAGGACAAACGCGATCGCCGTGACTGCTGCATAGCCCCAGCCCGGCGACTGGTCGGACATTTTTTTCAGTTGAATCTTGAGCAGGTTGCCGCCGCCCAACACGAATGCGATCGCAGCCAGGATGTCGAACCACACCGCCACTTCCTCGCCCCAGTTCTTGGCCGGCGGGATGAAATACGCGAGGACCATGATGATCCCGGCGATCGACGTGATGAGCAGCGGTGCAGTGCGTTTCATGGCGTGAATCGCGTCCTTTAGCGAAGCAGGTGGGTCATGATGTATTCAAGCGAGTGCGCGAAGGCCGAATCCGGGCCCTGCAGCGAAGCGCCCGTGGCGATCACGCAGCCGATGAGCAATCCACACGCGACAAGGATCTTGCCCACGTCCTGGCCGCGCAGCGATCCAAGTTGATCGGGTTCGCCAGAGAGGTAAGCCGAAGCGGCGTAAAATTCCTCGCCGATGAGCGTGTAGTCGCATGCGGCGACGAAGAACGGAAGTTGCGCGGTTTCCGCGGTTCCTGCGATCTGAATGGCGCCCACCGCGTTGCCGGTCTCTGCAAGAATGAGCGACTCAGCAAAGAACGCTCCCAGATAGAAACACGCCGCGGGCTTTTGCCGCACCATGTGGCCGCTGAGATACGCCACGTATCCGAACTGTTCATCGGTGACGTAATAGATGAGTTCTTCGTTGTAGGCGTCGGGACGGCCGGCGGAAAGAAACGCCGACTTCACCGTTTCCCGCGCCGCCGTCATCACCAGTGACTTGCTCGTTGGCACTTCCAGTTTGGCATCGTATTCCGCAACCGTCTTCGCCACGCGCCCCAGCGCGGTGAGGCCGGCCAGTGTCATCATGTCGTTCATGTCCTGGATGCCCGGCACAAACAGCACCGGACGACCCATTTCCGTCGCGCGACCGACGGCTTCATCGACCGCTTCCAGACCCGCGATCTTGCGAATCTTCAGCGGCACGCCCGCTCGGGCCAGAAGGATGAATGTGATCACCGATCCGCAAATGATCAGGACGATCAGCGCCAGCCAACCGCGATCAACATCGAACACGGTTCGATCGATCATTTGCTTGAAGGTCTCATCGGCTGGCGCTGTCGCGGGCGCGGGCGCGCTTGCTGCAGCCATTGCGCAGCAGGACAGGGCGGCGACAATTCCGATCAGGAAGATTCGTCTCATGGGGTCACCCTTCAATCAACTCCACATTAGCACGAGGGATCACAACCCGCTTGCCCGAATCGAACTTCACCTCGAGCACGCGGGCCTTGGAGCCCGACCCCAGCACGTGCGGTTCGTGAGGCAGCCCGCTGACGCACCCAATCTGTCCGAAATACGGGTCGCGGATGATCCGCACCGGACGGCCGATTTCCAGCAGGCCGTCCACGCGGTCGGCCGCCGCCGGCTGACTGGTTGCAAGTCCGGCAAGGGGAATGAGGACCTCGGGCCGCATGACGCCTGCGCGAATTTGCGTCGAGAATTTTAATTAATAATAATTTAATTAATTATATTAAATAATTATTAATTTTATATATTAAATTTATATATATAATAAGCCTTCGGTGATGATGATGGTCAGGCCGACTTTTTCTGATCCGGTGATGGCGACGCCGAGGTCGTAGCCGAGGAATGTCTTGAGGTCCTGATCGTCGATGCCGCCGGTGACGAGGGCGGCTGCGCCGACGGACCGAGCCTTTTCGATGGCTTTTTCGGTCACGCGTGCCCCGCCGACGACGATGCAGTTTTTCATTTCAGGGGTGATGAGGTCATCGGAAAGTTCTTCATCGTGCCCTTGGCAGGCGAGTTTGATCTTGCCATGCGTTTCGCCGCCGATGCCGAAGATGCCTTGGATGAAGGCGACCTCGGCTTCGATGATGCAGCCTTCCCTGGGGATGATTTCCGTCACTTTGCCTGCGAGAAAAGCCTGGACCTGCACGGGCAGCGGTTCGCCTCGAACGATGACCTGGCCCGTAATTGCCGAAACGGCTTCGAGGGTTCCGGCGACCTTGGATTTGTATTCGTTCTTGAACATCCCGAAGATGCCCTTGGTGCGGGCCAGGGAATCGCCGACGCTGACGCGCTCGCCTTCCTTTTTGAGCATGCAGTCAGGCACGTCGCTGGGCTGCATGGAGAGGAGGTTCGCCATGTTGAGGGGCGTGATCTCGCCGGGCATGAAGGTCTGCGCGACGACATCGCGTGCATTGACGGACTGGCCAAGATTGACGAGCACTTCGCCTGCGATGGGGAGAACGCGCCGAGTGCGATGCACGATGCGTTGCGTGACTTTTAAGCCTGGGGTGTATGCTTGGGCCATAGCCCCGTCATAGTAGCCCCCAACCCTATATCCCACAATATGAACGGCTCACGCCGCTTCAAGGAGATTGGCACCCGCTCCCGGCAGTCGCTCGACCTTCATCGCAGCCCGTGCCACGACAGATGGCGCGGATGGGGGGGCCAGCTGGCGACTGACATCGTACTTGCCATTCGCTGCGGGAAGCAGGCGGCCCCCCACGGTGTTGACCTCTTCCAAGTACCGATCGCGCAACTCGCGCGCTGCTGCGATGAACTTCGGATCATTCTTCTGACGCACACGGGTGGCGCGCTTGCGGGGGGTGGGCTTCTCGGCTTTCTCGGCCTTCTCTTTTGCGGCAGCCGCATCCGATGAACTCCCAAACCGCAAGCCGTTTGAAACCGTAAGCGTTTGATGCGCAGGCTCGGCCTTGGACTTTGATCGCTTCATCGGGGGGCGCTTCACCTTCGCCGCGTTCTCCGCATCACCTTCCGGCAGCGCCTTTGTCCCCAACAACCCTATCCCCGGAAGAACCAACGGCAACTCATCGCTCCAATGCTTCCCAGGCGGGATCGGCAGCACCAATCGCGCCTCCGCCATCCTTCCACCAGTCGTCTGCGATGGATACCAATACGCATAATCATCGCCTTCGCGCACACGCCTTTGCCAGAAGATCTGCACGCGCGTGCCATTCTTTCGCGTTCCGCCCTCAGCCTTGCCGCGCGATCCTGCTCGAACCGCCAGCGGCACAAACCCCAGCGACTCCCAGAAATGGTTCGCGTCCAAATCCTGCGCGCACCACAAGCAGAACAACCTTACGCCCCAAGGCACGCGCTCGAACATCGCCTGCACCAGCGCCGCGCCCACCAGGCCGCGCTGCTTCTCACCATCCACAACCAGTTGCGAGACAAGCCCGCAATCCTCTCTCTTCATGTAGCGATCGCGATACAAGCAATACCCGATCTGCCTTCCGCCCACGCATCGGCCCTGCGAATTCGTGACCGCGCCTTCCACCGCGATCAGCGCCGTCCCCTCATTGATGTGCGAGAGCAATTCCGCATACGAAGCAAACGCGACAGCCTTGCTGTACTTCTTCTGCAATTGATCGATAAACACCAGATCGCGCTCAGTCGCAGGACGAACGCTGACTGCACCACTCCGAGGCCCCGGAAGCGGCAACGGGGGGGCGATGGCTTGACTGTTCGTATTACGATGAAGTGTGAGGTTTGTCATGGCCAAGAGGTCAGAGGTCAGAGGTCAGAGGTCAGCAAGAATCCGTCCGGTCGCTGGATCATTGACCCAAGCATTTTTCCAATTTCGGTCGTCAGAGATATCAATTCTCGATGCGTGTCGTGATCGATGTATCCACAATCCAAAGCGAAATCGAGCGCCGAATCTGTTTCGCTGTTCTCGCCGTCACAGTCAGTCAGCTTGGCCACGAACGCAGCTTCATATCGCCGCTTGGCCCATGCCTCGCGCAGGTTCAGGCAGATCGAACGAGACGATCGCCGAATCTGGCTTGTCAGCGCATAACGCTCTTCTGCTGGAAAACATTTGCTGACTTCGAAGATACGCATTGCAAGTTCGTATGCCCGCCTGTAAACAATCAAGTCTTTCGCGGAATTGATCTGCATAGTCGTGCTCAGAGGTCAGAGGTCAGAAGTCAGAGTTCAGAAGCAAAGGTGCAAGTGTAATCGCTGACCTCTGACCGCTGATCTCTGACTTCCTTTCCTGCTGACCTCTGATCTCTGACCTCTGACTTCTGTCTCACGCCGCCATCGCGTATCCGCCACCGATCACGGTTGATTGTGCCGTTGCCGGCGGGCTGGTTTGCTTGCGCTGGTTGAACCACATTGCGGTGAACCACACCTGGCTGTTGGCGGGCACGCCCGCAGGCAAATCCACATACACCGTCGTCTTGGACGTGTTCATCGCAAAGACCCATTGCGAAGGATCAAGCGGCGCAATCGCGCCAACGTGATACACGATCGTCGCACCATCAACGCCTTCGGGCTTGCCGCGACGATTCTCGTCCTTGCTGTCGCGCAGCGTGATCTTCACGACGCGATTGAGCGTGCTCTTGATCGTCAGCACGGGTGCATCCGCAGGCGCAGGGATCGGCGTGGGTGGATTGTTCAGGCGCAAGCCGAGTTCGCCGCGCATCGCATCGGTGGTGCCGGGAAAGTTCTGGACGATGTCGACCAGTTCCCACGCGCCGTTTACGCTGCGCAGCATCTCAAGTTTCGCCTGGTTCTTGGCGATGATGTTGGCCTTGGAATTCGTCGCGGGCTGGTTGGCCAGGGTGTACGCCGACCGCCATGCGGTATTCAACGCATCAAAAGCA
>CAMPIL010000125.1 GCA_946886375.1 uncultured Phycisphaerales bacterium | reverse complement strand
TGCACTGGGGCGGCGTTCCTGCTCCGGGCGCGCTTGGATTGCTCGGCATCGCCGGCCTGTGCAGCCGCAGCAGACGGCGGTAGTTCTGGGGCTGCCGATGCTTGCCCCGGCGATATCACGATCAATGAATGATGAACATGCGAAGACCAGCATGGCGGTGGTCAAGCCGTCATGGGCGCGCGGCGGTGAGCCTTGCGGGGTGGTTTGAACAGCGTCATCCACACGTCGCAGATTCGATGATCGTCTAGCACCCCATTTTCAGCTTTTCGCGACCGAAAATTCAGTGCTGAGGCAAGCGAGGCTCGGGGTAACTCGGGGCATTTGCGTGTCAGGAATTTGGCGCAAGCGCATCCTATTGCCCGTCGGGTTGTGATTTGACAGCGGTACGTCCATCGTAAACAGGAGTCAGCCATGCCGTGTTCACCATTGATGCGTTGCCGGGGTCTTGCCTTCACGTTGCTCGCGCTGGGTGGAGTGCTGGCGTATTCGCAGCCGGTGTTTGGCCAGGGCGGGCCGCAGATCATGGTGATTGATGACAATGGCGACGGGCCGACGATGTCGCACTTCAGCATGCCGAATCTGATCGAGATTCGTCAGCCGGATTTCGTGAAGCGCGACCTGCCGATCTTCACCGAGAAACTCGTGCTGAGCGAAGCGCAGACGACCGCGTTCGAGCGGCAGATCGAGTTGTACCTGGAAAAATTCGCAGCCTTGTGCAAGCAGCACTTGGAAGTCGCAGGTGAAATGCCGGTGCTGACGCTCGGCCCGGGCAGTCTGCGCCGGCCGGAAGACCTTGGCGAGGATGAAGACGCGTCCGACCTGCCCATGGTCATGTTGGAGGACGGGGAAATGGGCGACCTGCTGGCGGAAGGGATGCAGATGGAAGTCGGCGTGCGCATGCAAGCCCCCGGCGGTGAAGGTGAAGAGGGCGGCGATGAAGGCGGCGCGGCCCCGGCGGCCCCGGCGCAGCCGAGCGTGGCGGTCAGTTTCCAAGGTCGCAATGGCGAGGAACTTCCTGAAGAGGTGCGCCAGGAACTGGAGAAGCGGGCGGCCGAGATGGCTGAAAAGATCAAGCAGCAGGTTGAGCAGCAGATGGCCGAGGGCGGGAACCCCAATGAAATCCCCGCAATTCCAGGCATGGGGGTCGCCCGCGTCGAAGACTTGAAAAAGCGCCAGGAAGAAATGGCAGCTGCATCCGAGGCGCTGCGCAAGGACAAGGTGAACCTGCGACAGCAGTTCGTCGCCGAAGCGCACACCAAACTCACGACCGACCAAATCGAACGCTGGCCCGCGCTGGAACGAGCCTTGCTGCGCGAAAAGAGCCTGCCCAAGGGACGGCTCAGCGGCGAACGCACCAATCTGTTCAAGGTGCTCAAGAAGATCGATGTCAACCCGGCGAATCTGAACTCGGTTTCAGAGCAACTGGACAATTACGATCTCGCGCTCGACGCCGCGCTGCGACAGCGCAATGAGTACCTCGAAGACAGCAACGCGAAGATCGACAAGGCGATGCAGGAGAAGAACTTTGACCGCGCGCTGTCAGTGATCGATCGTGCGGCCGCTTTGCGCGTGGCGGTTCGCGCAGTGAACGAGCAGTTCGCCGACACCATCGCCCAGGCCATGCCCGAGGACATCGGCCAGGCGTTCCGCGATGCGGTGATCAAGGCGGCGTATCCGCAGATTTACCGGCCGACGCTCGCCCAGCGCACGTTTGTCGCGGCCCGTAAAATCGAAGGCGTGGATGAATCCACAGTGGTCAGCCTGGGGGAACTGGAGCGGGCCTACCAGATCGAGTTGGAGGAGATGAACGTGCGGCTTCGCCGTGCGATCGACAAGCACCAGCCCGCCGAACCCCGCCGGCCGATTGAACACATGAAGGCCATCGCCGCCGGCGCGGCTCCGGTGGAGGCGGCCCGCCTGAACCACGATGATCCGATTTCCGAGGCGTTCGCCAAGCGACGCGAATTGGATGAGCGGTTCGTCAAGTCCATCACGAGCCTCTTGACGCCCGAGCAGGTTGCGCAACTGCCCAAGGCCCCCGCGCGGCGAAAAATGGGCGAGCCGTTCATCATTCAGCGAACTGCTGGGGAGTGAGCGGATCCAGGCGGTAGGGAAGAGCAAGTCGTTTCATGCCGGGCTGGCGCGACCTATATATTGTTCGTAGGAAACTGCCTGCAGCATGATTTTCTTTGACAGTTTGCGGTTTGGACGAAACATGATCCAGACTGTACCGTACTGAGGTAGTCCCGACGGGGCCCGCCCTCGGGACGGGAACGACTGTCCGAGGAGACGATGGTGAGACACGCAAGAGCATTGAGGCGTTGGCGCAACGGCACGGGTGCACTGGTGTTGATGATGATCGCGGCGATGGGCGCTCTGCCCGGCTGCGAAGTCGATTCGTTCTTTGATCCCTCGCGCACCGGCCGCTTCGAATATGAGCCCACCACCATTCCGGTGCTGGAGCGCATCGACGTCATCGAGCCCCAAGAGGAATACTTCGCCAAGGCCACGCCTCCCACGCCCGAAGATCTGATGCCGCGCGAGCTGGAGTACTACATTTATCCAGGCGACGTGGTCACGACGGCGATCTTTGAGTTGACGCAGGCCAACTTGTGGACCACATCCACGCGCCGCGTTGACACGGCGGGGTATTACCGTGTTCCGGAACTTGGCGATGTGCGCGCCGCAGGTCTCACCGCCCAGCAGTTTGAGGATGAAATCCGCAGGCGGCTTGCCGAGAGCGTGATGGCGAATCCGCAGGTCGACGTGGTGGTTGAGCAGGGCGGCGGGTTGCGGTTCACGGTGTACGGCTTCGTGCTGCGCGTGGGGCAATACACGCTCGACAATCCCAATTTGCGGCTGCTTGACGCCTTGGCCAATGCCGGCGGCGTGCCAACCACGACAGAACGCGTGTACGTCATTCGGCAGGTGGTGTTGTCGTCGGAAGTGCAGCCCATATTTGAGCAGGAGCGCCAGCCTCCGGTGCGAGGCGAGCAGCCCTCAACTCAGCCGACGACTCCCGCGCCGGACATTGAGGACCTGATTCGGCAACTGGAAACGCAGCCTGACCAGCAGCGCAACGACGTGCGCCCGGGCATGCTGCAGGAAGAACCCACCACACAGCCGATGGTGGATATCGATCAACTGGAGCCCGCGCCGCAGACTGAACCGTCGCAGCCTGCGGATCAACCCGCGCCGCCCGCCGACCAACCGGTGATGCCTGCGGATGAACCTGAGCCGCCGATGTCGCCCCAGCCCCCGGCCACATCGGATCAACTTGAACCGGCGCGTGCTCCGCAGCAGCCGCCGGTGGATGTTGATGTGGTGCGCCCGCAGACTCGGCCGCAGGATGAAACCGGCGAGTCGTTCATTTACATTCCCGAGCGTGGGGAATGGGTGCGAGTGCCGGCAGGTCCCGGCGCTCAGCCGACCGCGCCGCAGCCCACAGCACCGGCCGAGCCTGCGCAGGTGCTCGACCGCATCATTGAAATCGACTACCAGCGGCTTTCGCGCGGCGACAGTTCGCAGAACATCGTCATCCGGCCCAACGATCGCATTTTCGTCGATGGCCCGCCGCAGGGATTCGTGTACATCGATGGTGAAGTAAACCGCGTTGGCGTGTACGGTCTGCCTTCAAGCGGTCACCTGACGCTCAGCCGGATCGTTACCGCCGCAGGCGGATTTGGGCCGATTGCCATCCCGGAGCGGGTGGATTTGACCCGCAAGATCGGCCCGAATCGCGAGGCCACAATTCGCCTTGATCTGGCCGCGATCCGTCAACGCACGGAGCCGGACGTGATGCTCAAGCCCGACGACCACATTATTGTGGGCACGTCATGGGTCGCCACACCGCTGGCGATCATCCGCAACGGCTTCCGCGCGACCTACGGTTTTGGATTCCTGCTTGACCGCAATTTCGGCCCGGACGTATTTGGCGAGCAGCAATTCGCGTTCTGAGCGCCTGCGTTTTCGGCACGGAAGCCAACGATGGCTTTGCTGTAGGATTTGAGGTGGAAAATACCTCGAACCCAAGGGAGGCCTGCCCGCGTAGAACGGCATTGCGCCGAGATTCCCGCCGGTGATCTCAAGCCAAGTCGCAGATCTGTGGTCCGACCGCGATTTGGCCTGCCGTTATAGGACGCCTCGGACCCCATGATGAAGCACTTGGGCGGGATGACCGATTTTGAGGGGAAGATGACCAGCGCGACCCTAGAACGACTGACTCCGCCATCCTCAAGCAATGCCCTTGCAGACCAGTGGAAATGGCCTTTGGCCGGCGGCGTGCTGCTTTTGGGCATTCTGGCGCTGGTATTCTGGGATTTTTTTGCCAGGCAGGTTGCCTTGGCGATTACCGAACAGGCCGATAACGGTCACACGTTGGTCGTGCCGTTCATCGCGGGGTATTTCGTGTATTTCAACCGCGCGAAACTGCTCGCCCAGCCTTTCCGGACGTCGTGGATTGGGCTGGTGCCGATCGTGCTGGGCGTGGCGTGGTACATTGAATGTTCGATCGGACTCCGTCCGTTGCGGCACCACAACCTTCAGGCCGTGGGCGTGATCTCGACTCTTTCGGGCCTGGCGCTGCTGTTCTGCGGATGGCGGGCCATGCTCTGGCTCTGGTTCCCGCTGCTCTACTTGTTTTTCTTCGGTCAAACCATCTCGGCTGGCCTGCTCAACATCGTGACGTTCAGGATGCAGGACATCACCGCGCGCGGCGCGCATCTGTTGCTGCAGCTGGGCATGGACGTGGACCGCAGCGGCAACACGCTGTACATCTTTCAAAACGGCCAGTCCAAGCCGCTGAACATTGCCCAGGCGTGCTCCGGTATGCGCATGCTCATGGCGTTTCTTGCATTGGGCGTCGCCATGGCTTTCACCGGATTCAAGATGTACTGGCAGCAGGTGCTTCTGGTGGCGATGGCGGTTCCCATAGCCATCTTCGTGAACATCCTTCGCGTTGTCAGCCTGGGCATTCTCAGCCTTTATGACACCGGATTTGCCGCGGGAGATTTTCACTCGTTTGTCGGACTGGTCTGGCTGGTGCCGGCGTTCCTGATATTCCTGGGCTTCATGTGGATCATCCGTCATCTTGTGGTGGAAGAGGACGACGTTCGTCCCGTCGCGGCGCGGAGGAACGCCTGACATGCCCCGCGCGCCCTTTGACAATCGAGCCAGATTGGCGTTCATTATCGCGTGCCTGACGCTTGCCGCGTCAGGGCTGCTTTTCCAGGGCGCGGTGCGGGCCCTGAACCTGTACATGAAAAAGCAGCCCGTGGATCTTCGCGCGCCGCTGACGCTGATTCCTACGACCATCGGACGTTGGAAGGCCGTGGGCGAGGATCGGTCGTTTGACGCTGCGATGATCGAGGAACTCGGCACCGACAAGTACCTGGATCGCATGTACGTCAACGATGAGCGCCCGCCCGAGCGGTTGCTGGTTCACCTTGCGTACTACACGGGGATGATCGACACAGTTCCTCACGTGCCGGACCGTTGCCTGGTCGCCGCGGGGTTCAACGCCAAGTCGCTTGCGGAAAACCTGCCTCTGCCGATGGATCGAAGCGCGTGGTCGCCGGACCCCGAAGGACTGATTCATCTAGCCACCAAGGACCCGTATCAAATCTCGCACAGCCGCGATCTTGCCGGTCGGATTGTCACGGTGCGCATGCCGGTCGGTGACATGGAAATGCGCACGGTTCGCTTTGAGCATGAAAAGGACCCGGCCGCGCAGATTTATGGCGGGTATTTTTTCATCGCCAACGGCGGCTTGGCTCCCGCGCCTGAGCAGGTCAAATTGCTGGCGTTCGATCCACGAGAGAAGTACGCGTACTACTGCAAGGTTCAATACGTGTACGTGTCGCGCGATGGCACGCAGGAGCGATTCCTCACGCTTGTCGCGGAACATTTGAAAGACCTTCTGCCTGAACTGATGCGCTGCCTGCCCGATTGGGCGGAAGTCGAGCGGCGCGACCAGGCCAAGCCCAGTCCCACTGCATCGTAAGCATCCATCGAGGTTTCCATGGCATCCAAAGTCAATTCCAAATTCGTGCTGTTCCTGGTCCTGTCGATCGGCGTCGCCGCGATGATCATCGGCGGTCTGCTGGTGCTGAACATGCGAGGCAACGCGCAGCGCAGTTTCCGTCTGGCGGCGGAAGCCGAACAGGCCGGCGACATGAAGCGGGCTCGCGACTATTACGGCCGGGCCGTGCACAAGGAGCCGGGCAACCTCGAGTACCTGGCGTGCCTGGAGCGCGTGATCTTGCAACTGGAGCCCAAGACCGCCAACGAAGCGACGGACATGTATCGAGAGTGGGTTGGGGTGCTGAATCACGCGGCCCGGCATGACTCGCAAAATGTCAACGCGCAGTTGCGGCTGATCAACGAACTGTTCAACGCCGCGCGCCGGTCCAACGGGCAGTGGGAATTGCTCGGCAAAGCCGCCGAGGACATGTGGAATCGCCTGCCCGAATCCGAGCCGCAGCGCAAAATTGCGCGCGTGATGCTGGCCATGTCCAAGTTCCGCCGGTCGACGCTGTGCACCCTGGAGGAAATCACTGAATCCGTGCAGGAAATGCAAACCATTGCGCCGGCCATGGGCGACAACGATCTCGCGTGGTCGACGCTGGTGCACGGCGAGATGGTGTTGCTTGAGAAACTTCGCGAGCAGGGACGCACCGGCTCGATCATTGATGAGCAGAACGCCAAGATAGATGAGACCGTGAAGAAGGCGGTCGCCGCCGTTCCCAACGGCCCCGAAACCGCGCGTATGAATCTGTTGAACACCATCGTTCGCAACGTGGAGAATCCCAAGGACAATCCCAACGAAACGGTTCAAGCCGCCGCCGACCGGCTCATGGCGTTGATTCCCGAGAATGTCGAGCCCGGGTTCCTCGGCGAGGCGGCGGACCTCATGCTTGCCGTGCGCGAGAACGGGGCCAAACGTGCCATCGAACTGCACGAGCGCAACCTGAAGCACAATCCAAAGGCCGATGACAGTCGGCTGAGCGCGGCCAGCCTTTGGTTCTCGACCAACCAATTGGACCAGGCCGAGCAGGCCGCCAAGCAGATCATCGCCGCCGAACCGATGAAGGTCGGCTATCTCTCGCAGATTCAGGCCGAACTGCGCAAGCGAGCGGCGGCGCTGGTGGTGGACATCTACGGCCGGCGCTGGTCGGATGCGCCGAACGATGAGAAGCCGGGTCTGATCACGGCGATGGAAGAGGCCCGGGCCAAACTGTCTGAACTGGTCGCCGATCCGGTCAATGACACGCAGATGCTGCGGGCCGATGCGCGCATTGCCTTCGCCAAGGGCGATTATCCCCGCGCAGCGAAGTGCTGCGATCGACTGGTGCGCGAATCCAATTTCGGCCGCGATCCGGAAACGCTGTACTTCTCAGCCATTTCGCTCGAACGCATCAATCAACTTGGCCTGGCGTACGAGCGGACCCTGCAGGCTCTGGAGATCACCCCGAAACTTACGCCGCTGATCATCACCAAGGCCCGGCTTGAGTACAACATGGGCAAGCGCACTGAAGCGGGCCAGACCCTGGCCACGCTTCCCAGCGATGAACTGAAGAAGGAGGAAGTGCAGCAGTTGATCGCCTTGATCAACAGCGGCGCGGGGGAACAGATCGCGCAGAATCCGACCGACCCGGTCTTGATCGCGCTGTCGCAGGCCAGTTCGTACATGAATCAGGGCGACAACACCGCGGCCAAGTCGACGCTTGAAGCCCAATTGCGGAAAACCCCTGAAGCGGCGGCGCTGTTGATCGCCATGGTGGAAGTCGAATTGCGATCGGGCAACTCCGATTCGGCCCGCGACTTCTTGGCGCGCGCGAAAAAGGCCGACCCGGAAAACGTCAATTTGCTGAGGTTTGATGCGCTCCTGGAAAATCAGGATCCCATCGACGCGCTCATGGCGTTTCACAAGTCAGCCATCAAGGACGAAAAGGAGCAATCGCTTACGATCATGGCGGCATTGCGGCGTCTGGCGATACAGCAGTTCATGATGGCCCAGAACCTGGCGACCAACAACATGGATGACGCCGGAGCCGCGAAAGCCCGGACCTTGGCCGAGCGGGCCAAGAGCGAGATGAACCGCATCATCCAGGAGGCGTCGAGTCGGTACCCGAATGATCCTCGCTTGGTCGAGTTCATGTTTGATGAAGCGATGGGCGAGAAGGATTGGGCCAAGGCTGAGAAGTACGTCGCCACAGCGCGGGCGAATGACCTTGATCAGGCGGGCGGCGCTTTCTATCAGGGAAGGCTGGACCTGGCGCGGGCGATGGAGAAGTCCGCCGCCGGCCAGGCGCAAGAAGCACGCAAATACTACCAGGACGCCGTGCGCAGTCTGGAATCGGCGACCGACCGGCTGAGTTTCTCATCCACGATCTGGCGCGCGCTGGCCGTGTCGTTCCAGAGCCTGGGCAACTTCCCCGAGGCCGAACGCGCCTTTGAACAGGCGTACAAGTGCAATCCCAACGACATGGACGCGGTGCGCTCGTATGTGAGCCTGTTGCTGCGGCGTGGCGAGACGACGCGCTCGCTGCGCATCCTGCGCGATGCGCTGAAACTGGTTCCGAATGACGTGAACATGCGCCACCGATGGCTGCTGCTGGAAGCCGACGCCGGTGATCGTCTGACGGCCCTTTTGACCCGCCGCAGATTGTTCAGGGAGAACCCCGATGACGTGCTGAATGCGGCCGAGTTGGCCCGATTGCTCTCGCACACCGTGCCCACGCCGGACAACATGACCGACGAAACCGGCCGGCGTCTGTACACCGAGCAGCACTGGTCCCGATTGACCGTGGCGGAGCGCAACGAAGCGCTGAGCAAGGCCCAGACCGACTTGTACAGGCAGGCCGATGAAATCCTGGATTCGCTGACCAAGCGGCTGGGCGAAGACTTGCGTTTCGTCAGCCTGCGCGCCTCGTTGTTGCGCGACCGCGGCGACATCATGGGCGGCGAGCAACTGCTGCGGGACTATATCGCCAGGAAAGGCGATGCAGTCACCTCGGAAATCCTCCTCGAACTGGGCCGTTATCAGGTGCAGAGCACGCACCTCGCCGAGGCGAAGGAGACCTTCACCGCGGCGCTGTCTCGTCAGGATCCCAAGCGGCGTGAGGCGGATCAGGAACTCGCCGACCTCTACATGCGCTCGGGGAATTTTGACGAGGCGCTGAAGCATCTGCAGAACGTGCTGGGGGTCCGCAAGGAGATCGCGCTGCAGAACCAGGCGGTCGAATGTCTGCTCAAATTGAAACGGTTCGACGAGGCCGAACGCTCCCTCAGCG